>JAOASB010000029.1:300000-375385 GCA_025210375.1 Maledivibacter sp.
GGTTTTACGATCAGTGGAAATTTTAGGTTCGAGTCTAATTTCTCTTTTATAGTATTGAATATTTGAAATGCAGGTGTAGAAATGTTATTATAATCAAATATTTGTTTTGCAATGGATTTACTTAAAGCTAGGGAATGTCCCAAAATTCCCGATCCAACATATGGTATCCCTAGCATTTCTAGAATTGCCGGTACATGCGATTGTCTACATTCTCCTCGAATGCCAGTACATAATGGAAAAGCTAAATCAATTTTACTATCCCTTAAATTCTGGATAATATTTTTATCAGCTATAATTTCTACTACATCATATCTCTTTTTTAATACCCTACATACTTCCTCTTTTGTTTTTTGTTTCTGGTTATCAGCACACCTTGTCTCTATTGTATTCCCAACAATCCCATGTGACTGATCAAAAATCACCCCAATCTTTAATCCCATTCTGCTTCCCCCTTTAGGCAAATTCAAAAACAAACTAATCATATTACTCACCATTTTGATTATTTCGTAACCTGACTTGTTCATTTTTTCCCTATGCCTTATTCCTTATATTTGTAAATAATAATTAAGGAAATTAAATAATTAGCTTCTACAAAACCCGTCCACTATAGATATTACCCAAAGCCATACCCTATAATATCATGTAATTGTACTAAATAAGAGTCAAGTTGAATATGTTCCAACATAATTATACCATATAAGTCATTTTTGTTAAATTTTATACTCCCATCCTAATATTTCAAGAAATATATACATAGTAAGTTGTTCTATTTTCTATTTTCATATTAATCATTAACTACAGCCTGCTGAAATAGCTCATTTAAAAATATATTATATTCTCCTTCAGCTTTTGTGATTTCAAGTTTTTCTGTAAAATAATCTCCTAACTTCTTCTCTAGTTGAATAATGTTTTGACCTAGCTTATCTTTTCTATAAAGATAGTTTTTCAGTAAGGTATATTCCTTCCTTGTAATAGAATATTTATAGTTGCTTTTTTCACTAGCTTTTATTTCCAAAGGTCCGTAAATCCCATTTTTTTCTTCTACTATAACAATGGTAGACGCGATATTATCACCTACTCTTTTGTGTTGTTTTGAAAAAAACATTAACACAACACCTACTCCATATAGATCTATTATGATTCTAAATAGATTTCTAATTATGGAATGCTTTATGGTTATCGGTTGTCCATTATTTCGAATGGTTCTAAGTCCAAAAATCTTTTTACCAGGTGTCATTCCATTCATAGCCATTTCAAATATTATAAAATATCCATAAACAATTACCCATATGACAAGGATAGCTGCACCTATTACCCATCCTTGATAGTCCTCGTACAACTCTGCTGGATCTATTTTAAAAGCAACTAAGGTTATTATTATTACTGCTATCGCTAGGGTTTGAATAAGTATATCTATGACTGCAGCTGCAGCTCTAGCACCTAACCCCGCCAGCCTGTACTCAATCTCAATATTTTCAGGAGTTGTAATTCTTATCTTATTCATATTTTTCCCTCCATTTTCTAATAGATTATAAATTTACCCATTTATTTCTAATTACTAATTTGATACAATAGGTTGATAGAGGTGATAATTTTGAAAGAAAATCAATTTATTGAAAAACATACTTCTTCGTGGCTGGAATTAAAGGAACTAACAAATTTATTGGATAAAAAAGGGATTTCAAAACTTGAACCGAAAAGGCTAAGAAAATTTTTATATCTTTTTCGTAGGGCAAGTCACAATCTTGCGTACTCTAGGACTCATTTTCCTAATAGTGATATAATTCCTTATTTAAACTCTTTGGTAGGCAGAGCCCATAATCATATCTATGCCGTTAAAAAGGGTAGTTTTTCGAGTATACTTAAATATTTTAGTAGTGGCTTTCCAATCCAATTAAAAAGACTACGTATTTTCATACTAACAGCATTTTTAATATTTTTTATAGGCTTTGCTTTGAGCTTTACACTAGTTTCCATGGATTCGCAAAACGCATACTATTTTCTACCTGAACATATGATAGAAAATATTGATTGGGAAATGGATGGTAATGAAGCTTGGGACTATCCTTTGATGTCTAGCTTAATTACTGTTAACAACATATCTGTGGCCTTTAAAGCATTGGTATTCGGTATAACCCTTGGACTAGGTACTATTTATGTATTATTTCATAATGGTGCAATCCTAGGAGGACTAACAGGGCTAGTATATCATTTTGGTAATCCAACAACCTATTGGTCCCTAATATTACCCCATGGAGTAATAGAACTAACTGCCATTTTCATAGCTGGAGGAGCTGGACTAATTATAGCCCATTCCATCCTACTTCCCGGGGAACATTCTAGAAAGCATTCCATCATAAGAGGTTCAAAGGAAGCTGTTTCTTTAGTATTCGGTATTATGTTACTGCTTGTTATTGCTGGTATTATAGAGGGGTTTTTCACTCCACTTTCCATCCCACCAATTGCAAAACTAATGTTCTCCTTTG
Organism: Maledivibacter sp.; assembly: GCA_025210375.1. Lineage (NCBI taxonomy): Bacteria > Bacillati > Bacillota > Clostridia > Peptostreptococcales > Caminicellaceae > Maledivibacter > Maledivibacter sp. The sequence goes on from JAOASB010000029.1 coordinate 302,487, forward strand.
CAACAGCCCTTGGGCTTTTGATTTATTTTGTTATAACTGTACAGGATGTTTAAAAAAACATGGGGTACGGCTACCTAAAAACCCGAATTTCTTCGTTGCTGCTTCAATCAAGAACCCTTACGTATGTCTATATACGCTTCGGTCTCTCGCTTTCAGCACCCCTTGAACTTCAGATTTTTAGGTAGCCTTTCATCTAGTTGACTTTGTCAACAATCTGACCGGATGTTTAAAAAAACATCCGGTTTTTTGTATATAGATATTTGTTTATTGCATTCATTGCCAATTTTTCAGGCGGACATTCAATACACATGATTCCCTTTGCATTTAATTTATGGATTATTTTTTTACGCTCCCTTAGGAGTTCAAGGGCCACTCCCTTGTTAAAAACCTCATGCTCCTCTTTCCCAGGTATAGATGTCATTTTTTCAAGCTTCTCATCCTTAAGCAATACAGTAATTACAATATTGTTTTTCGATAACACCGATATCACCTTCATCATATCTTCTGCCTCTTCAATAGTATCAAAATCCGTAAACAAAAATATCAAACTCCTACGCCTTTCTTTTCTTTTCAAATGATAAAAGGCTTCTTCATAGTTTGATGTTTCCTTTGTATGGTGAATGTGATACAAAGCTTCCATAAGCCTATTTCTATGATTATGGCCTTTACCCGGCATTATTAGATTGTTTACTTCTGTATTAAAAACCATCATCCCTGACCTATCCCCATTTTGATTAACTATATCGGATAATACCAATGTAGTGTTGATGGCAACATCGAGCTTTTTATATCCCCTTACGGAATAACTCATAGGTCTACCACTATCAATCAACATATATACATGCTGATTCTTTTCTGGTTCATACTGATTAACGATGGGCCTATTCTCCCTAGCCGTCGCCTTCCAATTGATTTTTCTGTATTCATCTCCAAGCACATAATCCTTTAAGCTTTCGAATTCACTACCACTGCCCAACATTTTGAAGGATTTTTGTCCAGCTCGATTGAATTTACTATTATATACCGCTAGCTTATATTTTCTCAAATCCTTAAGATTAGGATATACCTTATATTCTCTATGGAGAGACACTTTAAAGGATTTCATACAAAGCTTCCAATTACCTTTGTACCTAATGTGAATATCTCCAAACTTAAAGGCTCCTCTTTTTTTGGGAATAAGCTCATATTCAAAATCCGCGTAGCCATGGGGCATTATATATTCTGTCATAATTTTTCCATGAACTTCAAAATGAAAGTCTGGATATTCATCCTTTATTTCCATATATATTTTTCTATCACATTTATTATATACTCTAAATCTTATTTTTTCCTTTTCATAAATAGACAGCTTATCCTGTCCAATTCGCTCTATCTCAAATACATCATTTGAAGGTGATAGAAAATAGTCTAGGGTTAATACTGCAAAGCAGGCTAAATTATATAAAATAAATGTAGTCATACTTAGTTCAGCAAAATAGGACAATCCAACAATTAGAATCCCTGCACCTAAAATAGAAATAAATCTCTTTGTAAAAATCAATATAATCACCCAACTCTCTATCTAGGCACTTTTACACCTGATAAAATGCTCTTCAAAACCTCATCCTCTGTAGTTCCTTCAATTTGAATTTCTGGCTTCAATACAATTCTATGTCTAAGGCAAGGAATAGCCACACTCTTAATATCCTCAGGAATAACAAAATCTCTACTATCAATAACGGCATAGGCCTTTGCCGCTTGTAGAAGTGCAATAGAACCCCTTGGGCTACTTCCAATTTCAATAAAGGGATGATTCCTTGTTTCTGCGATAATATTAATTATATAACCCATTAATCCTTCATCTATCTGGGTACTTTTTATTTCATTTCTACATTTTAATATATCCTCTCCGCTACATACAGAATTAACGCCAGCACTGTCTAAATCAACACTTGTAAAGCCTTGGTTATATTTTTTAAGCACTTCTTTTTCCGCTGCAGGTGATGGATAGTCTACCATAAGCTTCATCAAAAATCTATCGAGCAAAGCCTCGGGTAAAGGATATGTACCTTCATACTCAATTGGATTTTGAGTAGCAAAAACCATATATGGGTCTGGAAGCTTAATGATTTCACCATCAATCGTTACTGTTCTCTCCTCCATGGCCTCTAATAATCCAGCCTGTGTCTTAGGAGGAGTACGATTGATCTCATCCGCTAGAAGCATATTCGTAAAAACAGGTCCCTTCTTTAATTCAAATTCCTTTGATTGCATATCAAAAATCTTTGTTCCAGTAACATCGGCTGGCATTAAATCCGGTGTAAATTGAATTTTTTTAAAGTCAACATCAATGGCCCTTGAAAGCCCTCTAACCATAAGGGTTTTTGCAAGTCCTGGAACCCCTTCCAATAGCACATGTCCTCCGCATAAAAAAGCCGTCAAGCTAAATTTTAGCAATTCTTCCTGTTCCACTATAACCTTTTTAATTTCTTTATTAATCTTATCTACTATATTTTTTGTATATCCTTTTTCAACCTTTTCCAATGGTCTTCTCTCCTTTTCATGATTATTTTCTTAAGAGACTCAATAATAGATATCATTTCTAAGTACTTCTTGGATTTCTTTTTCTTGTTTTTTATATGGCTGATTTCAGACCTTTTGAAATCATACAATTCCTTAGCTTTATTAAACCTGGATAGTTTCTTTTTTTCCCAAAGCTCTAGCCATTCCTCATCTATACATTCATTTTTCCCAAACAATCCTTGAACCTCTAATAAAAAATCCCTATAATAGCTTTCAAAAACTACCTCCCAACAGCCTGCCTTTTGATATAATGAAGCCACTGACAAGATATACTCATTCTCGGTTCTTTCTACCTCCTCATAAAGGGGTATTGGTTTACCAAATCTTTTGCCTTTATAAAAAATAATACTAGCAATTAGAAAAGCTACTTGGTACAACATAAATTTTATCCCCTTGGGCATATCTTCCCATAGAGATTTTTTCTTCCCCCCTGAATAATGATAAAACTCATTAAACTCTATCCTAGAATATCCCCATTCATCAATCTGCTTTAAAATCCAATATGCACCATCGGTATCCCTGCTTAATGCTTTATTGTTTATGAGACCACTATCTCCTATTAACACCCTTCCATCTCCATAGGAAAACACTGACCCACTGTCTTTATAGTGCATAGTGAAGGAATCTATTTTTTTACCGTAGTCAAGTCGTATATCTCCTATATCTTCATATAAGCAAACTAATTTACCACCCATCTTTATCCATGCTTTAATACTATCATCATTAATATCAAACCGCGAATTATAGTTTGAAAGAATAACGAACTGTATATTATCATAATCCTTATCCTCTATATTGTTTAAATCTAGCTTAACAGGATAACCCAGTTCCTTCATAGCTTCGTATATAACGCTTACTCCCTTGGAGCCCTTATTTAAGACTGAATAGGGAATAGATTTATTGTTTTTATCACCGGAAAAATTTAAACTAAGCCATAAAAAAATGGGTATTAGAAAAATGAATATCCATATGTCCTTCTTATTTTTTATTTTCAATATTGCTCACCCCATCATTTAATACTGCTATCATTTTTTCCCATGATTCATAAATATCTTCATTTATTTTTTTGTGACCATACCAAACCTTATTGAATAGATTGACAGCATCTTGAAATAAGGCTGTATCCTTAAAGTCGTTTTTTTTCAAGGTGTAAATAATCTCAGTATTTGTCTGGGTTTCATCTAAATACAAAAGATTATTTTCATTCATTTGAAAGAGAAGTGCTATAAAGCTATATCTAAGGGCTTCCCTATAATCCTTTAACTCCTTATATCTCCTAGCTTTCTCATACAATCCCTGGGTAGTTGTTTTTTCATCAATTATTTCTCCAAGTATACTTGTAACCCTTTTATCCCTTTTAATAATCCTTTTTATATATATAATCAGTATAATTACTATTAGGATAATCAATACAGAACCTATTATGATTATTCCATTTGATATGGAAGGTGCAGCATCAGCAATCTGTTTATCACTGATATCTATTGAATTCAGCCATGCTTTTATCCATGAAAGAATTTTTTCTTTAATTCCTTCCATTATGTCTATATATTTTCTACTGAGATGCTTGTATTCAAGCCTATTTAGTATTTCTTCAATAGTTTTATCAAATTTTTCTTTCGTTGGAGTCGATAGATATCCTAGATATTTCACTTTTCTTCTCCTTTACTATTTTATCTTTTAAGCCTTCTAACTCTAATTCTATATCATAGCCCTCATTCTTAAATCTTTGATTATAATATAAAATAGTGGTAAATATTCCTCCTAAGGGAGATATAAATAGGGAAAATATTAACTGTATAGGAATCCTTAAGAAATTACCAGCCATCAGCAATGCAGTCAAAATAGACTCTCTTACATCTAATGTTTTTAAAATAAGCATAATCAATCCTACGATTACCCCTAAAAATGAATATATGGAATATGTAATCCCTGAGACAACGATGGAAAATAATATATTTATCCCAAACAATTTCCAAAAACTATTTTTCACTAAATTTCTACTTCTTTTTAATGCCTTAAAGAAATAGAACTTTTCTAAAACGACAGCATGAATTGAAAACATGTATAAAGTAGATAAAAGACTAAAAACCACAACAAATCCTATTATCATTACTATCATCCAAATTTCAATCTTATCAAAGGAATAGAAATCTAGTATAAAATTTAATTTAACTGTGAGTAAAATAAATCCAATGATTATAGGAAGAAATATTATTGCATAAGCCATTATCAATGTGAAAATAGCTGGAATCTTTTTAAAGGATAGTCCCAAAGCCTTTTCAAATCCAACGGATTTATCTAGAAAACCTTTAGATGCTATATCTATAATCCCCACTTTTTGTACAAATTTAAATAATAATACAAGGGAGAAAATGATTACAAAAATAGAAGAAATAGCAATCACAGCCCCAAAGTCAGCATTAGAAAATATATCATCCATAAAGAAGCCATCAAATAGCTCGGCCACCGTAAATGCAAAGGATAACATCCCAACAAAGAAAATTATAAAGTAAGCTATGATACTTATGATATAGTATAAAAACAAATAAAGTGCTGAGGACCCCATATTCTTTTTATGAATATCAAAGGTCTTGTCCATGGCATCGGCAAGGGACATAACAGAGTAGTTTTTCAAAATCATTAGTACCTCCTCCTTTAATAAATAGTAAATATTTACTGGTAATTTTATCACAATATGAATTATATATCATTTAGTATTGATTTACAATGATAATGGGGTAAATGCATATAACGCCACATTATAGTTGAAGATTGAAGAGGGTCAATATGACAAAGGTGACGATTCTCTTTGTCACATAAAATCTATTTGTGCCAAAAAGAACCGCCACCTTTGTGATATAATATTTATTATATAAGTCTATTATTTTAAAACATATCTTTACTCTTCAGATAACATCTGTCCCATCAAAACTCCCATAACCGATGCCATCATTAGACCCCTTGTCCATCCACTTGAATCTCCAAGACAATGAAGCCCCTTTATATTAGTTTCAAAGGCATTATCAACATCTATTTTATTACTATAAAATTTTATTTCTGGACCATATAATAGTGTTTCCCTACTTGCAAACCCGGGAACAACGGTATTCATTGCTTTGATGAAGTTAATAATGTTCATCATAGGTCTGTATGGAATAGCAGATGTCAAATCCCCGGCTACTGCATCGGGTAATGTATGCTTTACATTGGATTGATCCAATTCATCCTGCCAAGTTCTTTTCCCATCAAGTATATCCCCAAATCTTTGTACCAATATATTGCCATTACCAAGCATGTTGACTAGTTCAGCAACTTTCTTTCCATATTGTATAGGTTGATTAAAGGGCTCTGAAAAATTATGAGAACTTAATATGGCCAAATTAGTGTTATTCGACTTCTTATCCTTATATGAATGTCCATTAACAATTGCTAAATCATCATCATAATTTTCTTGACTAACAAATCCACCAGGATTTTGACAAAAAGTTCTTACTTTATTTCTAAATGGTTCCGGATAGCCTATAAGCTTTGACTCATAAAGCACATTATTAACCTTCTCCATAATCTCATTCCTAACTTCAACCCTTACTCCAATATCAACAGTTCCCGCAACATGATTAATCTCATGGTCTAGGCACATAGCTTTCAGCCAATCTGCACCCTTTCTTCCCGATGCAATAATTATTTTATCACCATAAATCTCTTCGTCATTGCTTTTGGTTTTTGAATCAGCAACTTTTACTGCCTTAACTACCCCTTCCTCCACAACTATATCCTTAACCACTGTATCGAACTTAATATGAACTCCTGAATCCATAAGATAATTTTGTATCTTCAGATATATTTCTTGTGCTTTTTCCGTGCCAAGATGTCTAATGGGGCAATCAACTAATTTGAGCCCTGCTTCAATAGCCTTTCTTCTTATAACTTTAATTTCTTCATTATTATCTATTCCTTCTATCTTCTCATCTGCTCCAAAATCAAGATATATCTTATCGGTATAATCTATAAATTCCTGGGCTTTGTCACTTCCTATTAGTTTAGGCAAGTCTCCCCCTACTTCATAGCTTAGGGAAAGTTTGCCATCTGAAAATGCCCCCGCCCCAGAAAATCCTGTTGTTATATGACAATAGGGCTTACATGAAACACATACCTTCGTCTGCTCCTTAGGGCAATGTCTTTGTTCAATATTTCTTCCTTTTTCAATAATCAATATTTTTTTCTCAGATTTCTGTCTAATCAACTCTAGGGCTGTAAAAATTCCCGATGGACCTGCTCCTACTATTATTACATCATAACTCAAAATGATCATCTCCCTTTATAATTTTGTCATAAATAGTCTTCATTCCCAAAAAACGAAATGTACCGATATTCGTTCTTTACGAATATTACTCCATAATTATTGAATTTAAATCAACACATCTACTTCTATGCATTATATTTATTAGGGAAATTCAAAAAGAAAGAAAAGCATAAAAGTTGTGCTGCCAATAAGCCTATAGCACTTATAGCCCACAACTATTTACGGTAGTTAGGTAGAAACATCCAGCCCATATTGCTAGATTTATATAAGTGAACTTTAAATATATTTTTTAAATAATAGTTCGTTTACCAAAAAAAGTATAACCCATTTCACGAACAATTACAATACTTTTAATATAATTATTCACTTTTTTATTTTTCTTTCACCTACTGATCACCATAAAAAAACAAGAACCCTGCTAAGCAAGACCCCTGTTCCCTTTATGGTCACCAGACCTTATCATTATAGTTTAAAGGGATAAAAAAAACTTTATTTATCAACAACCTTAAAATATTCGGCTAAGAATTTTGCTAATATATAAACTCTTTGATACACTTTATGCATTCATTTATATTAGGGTCAATTACCCACATAGAATTAATTATTCTTGGTTTCCCGGATTTATTTGTAGGAATTTGTATACTTTCCATATTCCAATCATTTATTTTATAGTAATCATACACTAATTTTAAGGATTCCTTATTACTTATATTAGTTTTTACATTGGGATAAATTCCTGCAATTAATTTAGGATATTCTGAAAAATTTAATTCCTTCACCTTATCAATTATTAATTTCATTATCCTTTGTTGTCTTTCAGTTCTTTCATAGTCACCTTTCCCAACCTTTCTAATCCTACAATAGGCAAGGGCTTGCTGACCATTTACATGTTTTAATCCACTTTGCTTTATAAAGCACTGTCTACTTCTACCTAATCCACTCAAACATCTATTCAATTCTCTAACCTCATATTTTTTTATATTAACATCTACTCCTCCTAAAACGTCAATAACTCTTTCAAATCCTTTAAAATTAATCACTATATGCTTATCAATATTTAAATTAAAATTCTTATTTATGGTTTCCTTCAATAATTCTACTCCCCCATAGGCATAGGCCGCATTTATACGATTGTTTTTATGCCTCGGTATTTTTACATAAGTATCTCTCATTATGGACGTTAATTTTACCTGCCTTTTAAATTTATTTATAGAAGCTATCATTATTGTATCCGCTCTAGAATGGCTAAAGGTATTACTTCTACTATCAATTCCAACCAATAGTATGTGTTCTATTTTTTCTTCATTAGTATCCTTATTTTCTTTCTTTCCAGCATATTTATTTGTTTCTTTTAATTTTCTATTATCACATCTAATCCTTTCGCTAATATTATCCGATGTGATCACACTGATATCTATAAATTGAGGATATATAGCAGAATCTACGATTTCAATATAATCTGAAGTAAGGGCATTAACATTAAGAGGAGAATAAAGTGTAAGTATAGATAATATCATTACAATTGTACATAAAATTACTTTTAAACTTTTTATATCATCACCTTCTCTCTAATTCTTATTTTTTGTAGTTTTTGTCTTGATATATGATGAATTTTTTCCCAAATTAATAATTGAGCAAATTGCATAATTACCTTCTACAGAAATTATCTACTATATATAGTTTTAAAAGCCACAAAGCTATGCCACCAAATATACTATATCTTAAATATTCAAATTAAGGATGATATTTCCATATAGAGCTTAGCCAAGTCAAAGTTATTCAATTTCCTCAATTATTTTTCAAATACTTCAACTACCCATTCCTTTCTTATCTCCCAAATAGCCCCTTGATTTACTCCCGAGATACTTATATCTTCATCGAATAATCTTTCCCAGCTTTTTCTTATTTTCGATTTTAGCAAAGGGTAAAAATTACTCATATATGCTTCAGAATCATCTGTTATATTATATCTTTTAAGCTCATTTCTAAATATCCCATAATCATTTTCATCCTTAGGTATGTAGGAAAGATTCAATATCTTATTCCACTTTCCACTATCAAATAGTATTACTTTATCCTTCTCTATTTCTAAAGCTAAAATAACTGAATCCTCAAAATGCTCTACATACCTAGAATCCCCCCAAGTCCAGATTGGAAATTCAGCACCCTTGGGAGGTTGTACTATATTCTTGCCATTAATTACAAACCAATCATATGCAGTGAGAAAAATCTTTGAAACCTCTTTATATTTGTTAGTTATATATTCTCTTTTCACATGATATACACCTTGCTTTGTTATTGTATCCAATACGATTTTATTCTGACAAGTCCAGAGTCTTATAGTATCCTTCTTCATAATCTCCTCCTACTCTAGGCACATTCAAAAATAGACTAGTCATCTTACTCGTCCCTTTGATTTTTTTCATATACCTTACTAATTTTCTTCATAATGTACTATATTCACTATCCAATCCTTCCTTATCTCCCATAGCGTAGCTTGAGTAAGATTACATAGTCTAATATTATTATCAAATAGTCTATCCCAGCTTTTTTTAATCTTATTTCTTAATAAAGGATAAAAGTTCCCTTTTCCCCCCATACATAGGGCAGATTCATCAAAAATGCCATATTTTTTTAACTCTTCATTGTGTTTCTTTTCATCTTCTCTATCTAATGGAACATACCAATAGTTTATTACATATCCCCATTTTTCCTGATCAGTAATAACAACATATTCCCTATCAACCTCTAACTCTAAAACCACAGAATCCTCGGTAGGCTGAAGCATCATATTTTCTGTAGTTGATAACCATATAGGATACTGTACTTCTTTAGGCTTTGATACTATTTGGGCTGCCCTCTCCGTATACCATTTATACGCTTTAAGATAAAAGGGAGCGATGGTATCAAGCTTCTCCTCTATGTATTCCCTTCTCACACGATATACTCCGTACTCTTCTAAATCCCTCAATATCCCTTTATTCTGCCTTGTCCAAAGTTTAATTTTACCCCTATCAGTTTCATGACTCATTTTTAATACTCCCTTCTAGAAGATATTATAGGTCCAGAAAATTGCATAACTCTTACTTGGCAGAACCTGATATGCGAATATCATCCTATATTTAATTGCTTAAGATATAAGCATATTTGATAGTATAGCTCTGAGGATTTTGAAACTGCATGTAGTATAGGGATTTTAGTATAGACTTTAACTTATACAAGTCCAAAATGCCCAGGAACATCGCATATTTGTCCATGTATAAGTTAAGTTATACTATAAAACCCTATATAGATGGTTTTTTATAGAAAGTAATTATGCAATTTGCTCGGTCAATTATATTATTTAATAATTTCATTATATTATTTATGACTTCATTTTACGAGTAATTTGAAATATTAATAAATGGAAAATTGGAAAGTATGATAATATGTAAATATATTATGGAATTTCATCAATTGAAAATTTCTAACTGGAGTGAGAATTTATGAAAGTGGCTAGATTACTTTCAATAGTTATAATGCTGTTGAATAAAAAAAGGATTACCGCAAAGGATCTTGCTGATTACTTTGAAGTCTCCATAAGAACAATACAAAGGGATATTGAATCTATTAACATGGCGGGGATTCCCATAATATCTTATAAAGGACAATTCGGTGGATATGAAATATTAGACAATTATAAGATAGACAAAAATTTTTTATCCGACTCCGAACACAGTCTTTTACTTACATCATTAAAGGGTATTAATAAAGCCTATGAAGATAAATGCCTTAGAAGTATTATTGAAAAACTCACCTCCATTAAATCCCAAAATAGTTCTAATGGAGAAAATAGGATAATAATGGACTTTAGCCCCTGGGGATTTTCTAAAAGCTTAAAAGACAAAGTTGATACCATAAAAAAAGCAGTTGATATAAAAAGGGTGATAAGCTTTAATTACATAGACTTAAATGGAAATTCTACCAAGAGACTTGTTGAACCTGCTTTATTAGCCTTGAAGATAAATAGCTGGTATTTATATGGATATTGTAGATTAAGACAGGACTTTAGACTATTTAAAATTACAAGGTTAAGAGAACTGATAATTACAAATGAGCCCTTTGACACTAGAGAAAATGACTTTGACTTCAATTTTATTTTCCCATCTGAAAACACTGTCAAGCTTAAACTAAAATTTACTCCAAAAGCATTAAACAGGCTAGATGATTATTTTGAGTTTGAAAATTTGGATTTTAATAAGGATGGATATATATATGCCTATATAAACTATCCCGAGGATGAATGGGTTTACAGTATGATTCTTAGCTTTGGCAATAATGTTGAAGTTATTGAACCCCATCATATTAGAGAGATCATAAAGTACAAAGCAAAAAATATTTTAGAAAAATATGAATAGGTTTAGGAATTACGACAATATGATGTCATATTACCTTTGCTATAATTACATTGAAAGGGAGTTCAGGAGGTGTCTTAATGAATAGTAATTTGTGTCAAAGCTGTGGTATGCCATTAAATGATGAAAAGTTAATGGGGAATAATGGAGATGGTACTAAGAATAAGGATTACTGTACCTATTGCTTTAAGGATGGTGATTTTACAGGTGATGCTACAATGGAGGAAATGATAGAAATTTGTGTTCCCCATATGATTAAACAAGGCTTTGAAGAAAAAAAGGCTAGAGAAATGATGAATAATCTTTTCCCAAATTTAAAGAGGTGGTCTAAATAATTTAGGCTATTGGTATTTAAATACCGGATCAGATCTTTTTGTCAAAGTTTCAAAAATGTGATATAGAAACAATCCACCAGATACACTTAAAACCCTGTGTATCAAATGGATTAGTTTCCATATCACATTCTCTCTTTAAACTGCAAATTTTTTTCAACAGTCTCGAAGCATCTACATTGTCAAATAATATCACATATCTATTTTTTCTTCTAAACCTTCTATAAACCCAATCATATCATTCAAATATGGTATTGAGCTTTGCGCCCCGAGCTTTGTTGTTGACAATCCTGCTGAAGCATTAGCGAACTCAATCATTTTATCAATAGCTTTATCAACACCTATTGCTAAAGCCGCATTAAAAGTATCTCCAGCTGCAGTAGTATCCACGACTTTTACTTTATAGCTGTTAAAATATTTGATATTATCCCTGTCCATATACAAACATCCTCTAGAGCCCAAAGTAACAACTACTTTTTCAACACCTTTATCTAAAAGCTTCTTGGCTCCCTCTTCAATATTTTTTGTCCCCGTTAGAAGCTCCAGTTCAGTTTCATTTGGGGTAATTATGTATATATTTTTATAGACATCTTGAGGAATTTCTTTAGCTGGAGCGGGATTTAATATAACCTTTTTATTATATTTTTTTGCTAATAAAATTGTTTTTTCTACAACCTGCATGGGAATTTCCAACTGTATTAGAATTATATCTCCTTTTTCAATAATATCTTCAAGGGCCTCAATATTTTTAGGAGTTAATCCTTCATTAGCACCTGGATATACAATAATACTATTTTCTCCATCTTCACTGACCGCGATAAAGGCCGTTCCAGTTACATCATCTAATTCAATAATCCCTGAAATATCTATTCCATTTTCCCGAAGATTTTCCTTCATTTTTTTGCCTATTGCATCATTACCAACGGCACCGATCATGGAGACATTCCCTCCCAATCGCTTAGCTGCAACAGCTTGATTGGCACCCTTCCCTCCTGGAATGATATTCAATGAAGATGCCAGTATAGTTTCGCCCTTCTTTGGAAGCCTCTTAGCCATTACGCTGTAATCAACGTTAATGCTTCCAACTACAACAATTTCCATAAAAACACCTCATCTGCTTAGTATTTTGGTGCATTCCACCGTCCATTCTGTCAACTGACTTATGCTTGTTTTTTCTAAACCACGTACATAGGTATTGATATCATCCCCAATGGGTAATGTCCATTTTTTATCTAATCCCTCTTCACTATTTATAATACCAACTATATTACCTACCTGTGCAGCATTACAATCCACATCTAGTCCAGCCATAGCAGTAATGAACATGGTTTCATCAAAATCACCATTACCAAACCATAAAGCTACTACTTCAATCGCAGCATTTGGGAAGCCATGAACTAGGTTATATTGCTCAAATTCCTTTTCACATGCGATCAATACTCTCTCAAAATCCTTGGACTCCTTGCATTTAGAAAGAGCAAAATCTACAACATAATAGTACTCACTATCCTTTGGAAGCATATTAATGGCTTTTTCTAAAATTATTTTTATATCATCTTCAACAAAGGATAGGGATGTCATTACTGCATTGAACACTTCCCCGACTATTCCGCTGTTGTGATGAGAAATTTCTCCGTCTATCCAAGCCAAATTAGCTGCAAGATAGGGATTACCTGGAGCAACCATTCCACAAATCCCTCCACGCATTTGAGCCCCTATCCATTCCCTATAGGGATTATTTAAGTATCCACTCTCAGGTGGATAAATACCCAGCATTAAATTTTTCAAGGCAATATCCTCAGCAGACCACCCAAAGGGAACCATAGCCACCCAATTTTCAGCAATATCCTTTGAAGTAATTTCTTTTCCCTTTTCTAGCAATGTTTTTAAGAAGGCTAGTTCGTAGGTGATGTCATCATTATATGTGCTTGGTTTCTTCAAATATTCTCTGACTTCCCCAAAGGTATCCTTAATAGTCTTTCTATCATATCCTTCCAGGGCTGTACCGAAGGAACCTGCACAAATTTGTCCCATCCATCCATTGAAAACCTTATTCATGAATTCATCACTTTGAATATCTACCCCTTTAATTACTTGAGAGAAATCAACTGAATCCTTGAATTCTATCCATGAATTATAAATTTTATAGTCCCAATACTTAGAACTGTTATCCTTTTTAGCATTATTCAGTTCATAGAATATCTTCGATGTGATCTTGGTAAGTTCTGAGATATTTTCCTCATCATATAGCTTATATCCTTTTTCTAACAGTCTTTCTGCTTCATCAACATTTCTACCCATATTTTCAATTGACTGCACCGCACCGGCAATAAGACTTGAAGGCGCTCCTGAGCCAGGAGCAACACTTCTCCATATTGTCCTTATCTTATTAAGTTCATGAACTTGAGAATCCTCCATAGTCCAATCATTATCATCCTCTATAACAATTCTTGCCTTTGCATCTGCAACAATATCCCTTGCAATTTTCCATGCTTTCATATGACGCCTCCTCATATTAAAGGAAATTTTTAAATTACAATTCTTAAATTTTTAATCTATTCTTGAATCTAGCTTTTTAAGAGCTTCAAAAAGCATATTCACAAAAGCTTCTCTATTAACATCAAATAAAACTTCTGTATTTGCTTTTCTTGAATCCTTCACTGTACAATCAACTACTGTCATTCCCCTTGTCAATTCTCCATGGGTCTCTATATCAACATGACATTTTTTGGCCGTAAATATTTCCGGTCGTAACAGCCATGCCACTGCACATGGATCATGTAAAGGACTGCCCTCAAAGCCAAACCCTTTACTTGCAATTGAATAAAAATCCAAGAGCTGTGCAACCATCTGAGAAACTGAACCTAGTCCTTTGAGCTTTGCAATTTCATCATCAAATATTTGAGCCCTATGGGTAACATCTAGACCACTCATGGCAATGGGAATGCCTGAATTAAATACAATTTTTGCTGCTTCAGGGTCTACATATATATTAAACTCAGCACAGGGAGTTACATTGCCACCATAACACGCTCCACCCATTAAAGATATATATTCTATGTTCTCCTTTAATTCAGGATAAGATTTCAATAGCAAAGCTATGTTTGTAAGGGGGCCTAAGGGAACTAAAGTAATCGGTTCACTGGACTCTTTGATAATTTTCGCCATGAATTCTATGGCATTTTCTTTCACTGCATCAAATCTAGCTTCTGGTAGAATAGGGCCATCCATCCCCGATTCACCATGGGCCTCAGCACCAGTTCTTAACTCTCTTAATAATGGGCCTTCAGCTCCCCTTGCCACCTTTATATCTTCATTTAGAAAACTAAGAATTTTCAATGCATTATCGGTTATTTTTTCTAATGTCTGATTCCCTCCAACCGTTGTTATACCCCTAATATTTAATTTATCCCTATGGGCTAAAGCCATTAGAATAGCAATAGCATCATCATGTCCAGGATCACAGTCTATGATAATATTTCTCATTAGTTATCCCTCCAATTTCTTTTTCTTCCTAGCTTCCTTGGAAGCATATACTACTAGACCTATCACAGTTGCCACATAAGGAATTATTTGAACAAACTCTGCAGGTATATTTAAAGAGCCCAATGAATTGGAAAGTGCATCAGCCATACCAAATAATAGGGATGTCAGTGCAGTACCAATGGTTGTACCCCTTCCCATGGCCTCAGCTGCTAATGCTATCCATCCACGGCCGGCAGTCATATTACGGGAAAACCAAGATACATATCCCATGGACATGTAAGCTCCACCTAATCCGCATAAAGCACCACTAAGAAGTAAGGCAATAGTCCTGGTTTTATTGACACTTATTCCTACTGAATCCGCTGCATTTGGGTTCTCTCCAACGGCCTTTATTCTCAATCCTAATGGAGTCCTTTTAAACATGAAGTAAATAAGTATAACCGATATTATTGAAAAATAAGTCAGTACATTATGTCCAGAGAAGATATCCCCTATAATTGGTATATTCTCTATAATAGGAATATCTATTGATGGCAATATTTTACTTGGCAATGATGCAGATGTTCCCTTATCATGGGTAAGCAAATATAGAATAAATATGGATCCACCATCAGCGAATAAGTTAATGGCAATTCCACCTAATATGATATGGGTTTTAAAATGAAGAGTAAAATATGCTAATACTCCAGCAACTAAAACCCCCATTAATACAGCACCTATTAAACCAATCCAAGCACTTTGAGTATATGCACTTACAATAACACCCATTAAAGCTGAAATAAGCATTGTACCTTCAAGTCCTATATTTACTATACCGGCTCTATCAGATACTACAGCTCCTAATGCCGCAAATAATATTGGAGTGGTTACACGAAGAACTGCATATCCAAAGTCCACGGAAAAAATTATATCAAACAAACTATGCATCTTTTCTTGCCTCCTTTAGCATCATGCGTTGTCTCCACATCTGGAGGAATCTTTCCGCTGATATCAAGAAAATAATAACTGCTTGCATAATAGCTATCATTTCCGCTGGCACATCACTCAATCTAGCCATCATATCAGCACCAACACGGATATATGCAAGAAATATGGCTGAACCAATAACTCCAAGGGGATTATTTCTAGCCAGCATAGCCACTAAAGCACCATCAAATCCATAACCCGGTAATGACTGCCATTGAAATCTCCTATACATACCTAGTATCTCAGTAGTCCCTCCTATACCTGCTATAATACCTGCTATAACATGGGCATAGATGATCACCTTAAATGCATTCAGCCCAGAGTATTCTGCAAATTCCCTATTTAGTCCTGTCATTCTAAGTGCATATCCCCATTTGGTTTTATAAAGAAAATAATATGTAAATATTACAGCTAAAGTCACAAGTATTAATCCATAATGAATCCTTGTGCCGGGAATTAAAACATCTAGTCTGGAGGTCTGCTTAAATTTATATGATACCGTAGCAAGAGCATTAGGGTCCCTTAGATAATAATTCACTATATAAAGGCCTATTCCCAAAAATATACTATTAAACATCAATGAGGTCACCAATTCATTGGCATTCCATTTAGCCTTCAAATATCCAGGAATCAGTCCGATCAACCCTCCTACTAAAGCACCTGCAAATATTGCAGCCAAGGGATGTATGAATTCCGGAAGGTCAAAAAATATTGCAACTACTGCACCAACAACTCCACTAAAATAAAATATACCTTCAGCACCTAGATTAAATAAATTGGCTTGAAATACAACTGAAGTGGCAAGTCCTGCAAAAATTAATGGAATGGCCATCTCTATAACATTACCGAAATGTCTTATAGATGTTATTGGCCCAAACATAAAATCAGATATGGTTTTTATTGGTTGATCACTTATAAACAATATGATGACAAAACCTATGATTAAAGATATAAAAACGGCAACTATCGTCCTAATTATTTCAAAAACTGTTTCTTTACCCATGAATTGCCCTCCTTATCTGTTCTTCTGAATGACGATTCAAACCAAGCATACAAAGTCCCAGTTCTTCCTCCGTAATTGATGAGGTATCATCAAAATATGCAACTATTTCTCCTTCATACATAACAATTAGACTATCACTCAATTCTATAACTTCATTTAAATCCGCTGAAACAAGTAGGATAGCAGTACCTATATCTCTAAGTTCAATAAGCTTTTCGTGAATGAAATGAGCCGCTCCTATATCAACCCCTCTTGTGGGTTGTTCTGCCACTAATACTTTAGGCTTTGTTGCACATTCCCTAGCCACAACTACTTTTTGAATATTTCCCCCGGATAGCATTCTTATCTTTTGTAGGGCATTTGAACATTTTATCATAAATTCTTCTATCAATTTATCCGATAGGGAATTGATTTTCTTTATATTTAAAAATACTCCACTATTAAACTCTTTTTTTTCCGATTGATTGGCAATTAGATTTTCTTTTATATTTCCATCTCCAGCAGTTCCTTGTGTCATACGATCCTCGGGTATATATCCAAAACCAAGATCACGAATTTCCTTTATATTTAGATTGGATACTTCCCTTCCAATAATCTGTATATTACTATTCTTTATCTTTTTATTTCCAGTAATTATTTCAATAAGCTCTCTTTGACCATTACCCTCAACCCCTGCAATTCCTACAATTTCCCCTTGACGAAGGGAAAAATTTATATTTTGCAGAACCTTTTTATTTATTTCATTAGTGTAGTTTAAGTTCTCAACATTTAATAAGGTCTTACCATAGGCATGCTTCTCCTTATCATATTTTAGAACCACATCACGTCCAACCATCTTTTTTGATATTTCCTGCTCCGTAACATCTTTAGTATAGAATACACCTTCATGCTTTCCCTTTCTCATAACCGTTATCCGATCACTAATTTCCTTTACCTCTTTTAGCTTATGGGAAATAAATACTATGGTGTGTCCTTTTTTCTTCAGATTAATCAGCTCTTCAAATAATGCCTTGGTTTCCTGGGGTGTTAAAACAGCTGTAGGTTCATCCAATATAAGTATTTTTGCACCCCTTAACAAAGCCTTTAATATCTCTATCTTTTGTTTCATACCAACAGAAAGATCTGCTACCTTTGCTCTTGGGTCAACAATCAGATTGTATTTTTTTCCAAATTCTTCTGTGATTTTGATAGCTTCTTCTTCATCAATAAACATTCCACTTCTAGGTTCCATCCCTAAGACCATATTTTCAGCCACTGTGAAGGAGGGAACAAGCATAAAATGTTGATGAACCATACCAATTCCATATTTTATAGCATCATTGGAGGATGACATTTCAATCTTTTTATCCTTTAAAAATATGTTTCCTTGACTTGGTTTTTCCATTCCAAAAAGAATCTTCATAAGAGTAGATTTACCGGCTCCGTTCTCACCAACAAGGGCATGGATTTCTCCTTCTACTAAAGAAAAATCAATATCTTGATTGGCAACCACTCCGTTGTCGTACACCTTTGTTATCTTGTCCATTCTTAACAAGCATTCTGACATAGATATCCTCCTTGTCACTTGAATTAAAAAAAGGATTACCTCATATTAGAAAGGTAATCCTTTTTAGATACTATTGAGGTTTCACTGAGTTACGGATTTCATTAATTTGATCTGTATCCAGACCAAATGCTGTTTTAACTTCAATTTCGCCATTAGTCAGTTTGGCTTCGATTTCTTCAACCTTCTTCTTCATTTCATCATTTAATAAATCATTATAGAATTCATTCTTAGCGATTCCTATTCCGCCTTCTTTAAATCCTAAAACTTCATACTTACCAAACTCTAATGTACCTTCTTGATATTTCTTAACAGCTCTTAAAATAGAAGCATCTATTTTCTTAAGTGCGGAAGTCACAATATGTTGTGATTTTTCGATATCTGTATCTTTAAATAATAAAGCTTGATCGGAGTCAACACCGATAGCATATTTATCTATTTCCTTTGCTGCATCCAATTGACCTAATCCTGTCATACCAGCAACATTAAACCCTATATCTACACCGGCATTATACTGAGAAATCGACATTTCTTTTCCCTTTGCAGGATTTGCAAAATCACCTACATAGGATACAGCGACTTTTATTTCCGGCTCTACATATTTTGCTCCTTCAATATATCCAACTAAGAAGTCATTGATTCCTGGGTTATCCATGCCACCTAGAAAACCTATTAATTTCTCTGGATTTACCAACGGCATATCAGAAGTAGTAACTAAAGCCGCTGTGGCACCAGCTAAGAAGGATACCTCATTAGTCTTATAGAACATGGCATATAAATTATCTGGAGTTTCGCCATCTGAAGTATCGAAGTTTATGTATTTTTTATCTGTGAATTGTTCTGCGGCTTCATTTAACATCTCTGTCATTTCCCATCCACCACTAATTACAATGTCCCAATCCTGTTCTGATACATCAAGTAAAGTCGGCTGCCATTTAGTCTTATCAATACCCATTTCGATAACCTTAGTTTCTGCTCCCAACTCTTCCTTAACCATATCTAAACCATGGTTTGCAGAGTCAAAGAATGATTTATCCCCAAGTAAACCAGGAATAAGCAATACAATTTTTAATTTTTCCTCGGTACTCTCTGTTCCATCCTTAGCAACATTTTCCTTTGAATCAGTGTTTGTACTATTTCCACATCCGGTTAAGGCTAGTGTGAAAAATAAAGTACAGCAAATAACTAAACTAATAAACTTTTTCATTTTTATCCTCCTATGTAATATAAATATTTTTACTTATTGAACTAATGTCATAGTAATATTTCAAAATACTTAATAATCCATAAGTATTTTGTATTCTAACTAGTACAATAAGCTGATTCACATTAATCTAGCTTTACATCACCCTGTATCCCTTTTTTAGTTGTACTCTCTCTAACTACAAGCTTAGTACTAAGCTTTTTAACCTTTCTTTTAAGCACCTTACCTTCTATTAAGGATATAAGCATTTTTGCTGCCTCATATCCCATTTCGTAGACAGGCTGACTCACTGTGGTTAGTGTAGGAGTAACAATTTGAGATAAGCTAATGTCATCAAATCCAATAACTGATATATCCTCTGGTACATTTAATTTTAACTTCCTAGCAGTCTTATAAACACCGTAAGCCATTAAGTCATTACAAGCAAAAATTGCGGTTATTTCCTTATTCTTAAGCAGCTCTTCCGATGCTTTAATCCCCCCATCAATCTTAAAATTGGATTGGACTATAAATCTATCATTGTATTTGATCCCATTATCCTTTAAAGCTTTTTTGTAACCCTCAAATCTTTCTTTGGAAATCGAAGTATCCAATGGGCCTGTAATGCAGCCAATACTTTTATGTCCATTTTGTATTAGGTACCTCACGGCTTCATATGCTCCAGAAAAATTATCTGTATAAACTCCATGCAAATCCTTTGATTTAAATCTTCTATCAAGAATTACTATTGGTATCTTATTCTCCATAAGTTCTAGGATATGTTTTTCTTCAAGATTATGTGTACTTGTGATAACTAATCCATCCACATGCTTCTCCATTAAAGCGTTGATATATATCTTTTCCTTTTCCCCATTATTATCAGAATTACATAAAAAAGCATTGTAGCCCTTATTTACTGAATAATCCTCCACTCCCCTAGCTAAATCTGGAAAAAAGGGATTTGTAATGTCTGGTAAAACCAATCCAATTGATTTAGTTTTTTTAGTAACTAATCCCCTGGCTAAGGAACTGGGTTTATAATTAAGGTCCTTAATTATTTGTTGAATCCTTTTTCGAGTTTCTGATCCTACACCTTCATCCTTGTTATTAATAACTCTAGATACTGTTGTAGTAGAAACATTTGCAAGCCTTGCTATATCCTTAATTGTAACTCTCAAAACATCACCACCAAGAGTATAGAGATTTTAAGTAAACGGTTTAGTTAAACGTTTACGTTAACCGTTTAACCAAATTATAAAAAAAAACTCGAAATTTGTCAACGTAATTTTGAATATTTTCCTTAAAATAATCTGAGGGTAAATATTATAATATAAAGGCATAAAAAAAAGGTGTCTCAGAATAGTTCTGAAACACCCAAGGGCAAAGCTCAAGGCATCATACTTTGAGACAGCCCCTTTGCTTCTAAATATTTATTTTATTTCTTTTCCATCACATAGAAAGTTAATAGCTTGGTAGTATTTATCAAAGCATCTATATGGGTACGCTCCATAGAATGGGAAGCATGAACTCCGGGGCCTATAAGGGCTCCTTTTATATTGTTCCCACCCCTAAGTGCAGCAGAAGCATCCGACCCATAGTAAGGGTATATATCTATGGCATGATCTATATCTTTATCCCTAGCTATTGAAATCAGCTTTGAAACGATATCATAATCGTATGGTCCTGAGGAATCCTTGGCACATATAGAAACTTGCATTTCGGTGCAATTTAAGTCATCTCCCATGGCTCCCATATCTATAGCTATAAACTCATCAATATCCTCGGGTATAAAGGCAGATCCATGGCCCACTTCCTCATAGTTGGAAATAAAAATCTTTATATTATTTTGTGGAGTTATATTATGTGATTTTAAAAGCTCCATTAAACCAAAAAGTATAGCTACCCCAGCCTTATCATCTAAATGCCTTGACTTAATAAATCCATTTTCCATGATTACAGTTCTAGAATCAAAGGATATAAAATCTCCAGTATATATACCCAAAGCTTCTACATCTTCTTTAGACTCTACCTGCTCATCAATACGTATTTCCATATTAGCTTCTTCACGCTTTTGAGTTCTGGCTTCTGAATATACATGCACCGATGGCTGAGTGGTGAGAACCGTACCATCATAGACCTTACCATTTCTAGTATGTACTTTGCAATATTCTCCTTCTACAGTTGACATCATGTAGCCACCAATAGATGTAAATCTAAGGGTACCAGAATCTTTGATGGAACGTACCATAGCCCCTAGGGTATCTACATGGGCTGAAAGTCCAACCGTATATTCTGGATTTTTGCCGGGTATTGTGATGACACCACAGCCTTTTTTTGTTCTTTCAAAGTTATAGCCTAAGCCCTTGACTTTTTCTTCAATTTTCCCCATTATTTCATTACAAAAGCCACTGGGGCTTGGGGTTGTTAAAAGCATTTTTATTACCTCTTGCAAATAGTCTTTATTGATTGTATATTCCATAAATACCTCCTAAAAAGTTTAATTATTCTCAACATTTCTATTATATCAATATATTGAGCAAATTGCATAATTACCTTCTGCAAAAACTATCTACTATATATAGTTAAAAAACCTTAAGAACTATACCATCAAATATGCTTATATCTTAAGCAATTAAATATAGGATGATATTCCCATATCAGGCTTAGCCAAGTAAGAGTTATGCAATTTCCTCTATTATTGATTTGTTTATTGCTGAATATAAAATATTTTCCATATATTCTTTCATTTAATTCTGTTGTTCTATCAATTTCATAATATTTGATTTGTTTTTACCATCTTTACATCGCTTTAATAAGTGATTTAAATATTGTTTGTCCATTTCATCACCGTTTTGAGCTATCGTCTTTAATTTTTCATAGTTCTCCTGTAGTATCTTTTCAAATACATCGGCATTTAGATTATGAACTTCGTACAGCCAGTCTTCAACTTCTTTAAACCTAGATGGATCAAATCTTTTGTTTTCAAAATCCCATGAGTATTCAACTGTTGTCTTAGCATTAGCATAATCTACTGTTACTTTATTATCCTTGGATTTTAAATAATTATTATATATTACAAATGATACTTCATAATTGACTTTAACAACAAAGCTATCATCATCACTTATAATTTTTTTATTTTCTTCATAAACTTGTATTGGAAAATCGTAACTTGGCGGTAGATCAATCCAAGCATCAGATAAATATTCCAGATCCTTTACAATTTTATTGTTTTCTATACGATACCATATTTCATTTACTATATGTTCACCGGTACCACGTCCCACTAGCTTTTTAACAACTATCCAATTATCTATAACCTCAAAGCTTGCATGCTTCTCGGAAAAAAAATCTCCATAATCGATACTTCCTATATAACAGTATTCTCCATTATATTTATTAAATATAAGCATTTTACCGGTATTTTTATATTGATTAACCAAATCGATAGCTATAATAGGATTATCTATATTATTTAAATTGATTTCATTTCTAGTAAAATATCTTGTTCTTTCTGGCCAAGTCTCTCCAGAACTTAGTTTTTCAAATAAGCTATCCCCCGTAGCTCCTAATTTTTTCCCTGCAATTACAAGGGCACCATCAAAGTCACCATTCGTTTCTCGTTTTTCTATTTCTTCACAATGCATTTCAATATCTTGTAAGTATTTTTCAACGTCCTTTAAAGTTACGACATCACTGCTTATGACCTGTTCATATTGTTTATCATCAATATGTGACTGTTTTTCATTATTTAGCTTTAATAATTTATTATTATATATGAATGTTAATAAAATAATTAATACAATAACAAAACCTATTGTTAAGAATGATTTCTTATTCAATAATTCTCGCCTCCAAACTAATTTGTTTCCTAAAATAATATTAAGCAAATAATTAAAAGCCTGCTAAAGTAATCTTTAATAATAAGTTACTTCGGCAGACTCTTTAATTATATTTATTAACTACACGTTATTTATTCCGCTAGTTCTAAAGCTATCTCCATCATTTTTGTAAATGCAGTTTGTCTTTCTTCTGGAGTAGTTTCTTCATGGGTTAAAATATGATCACTTACTGTTAGTATACATAAAGCATTGACCCCAGCACGTGCAGCATTCATATACAACGCAGCGGCTTCCATTTCCACTCCTAATATGCCCATTTTCTTCCACTTCATTATTGCATCAGGATTATCTCCATAGAAAATATCACTAGATAGTATATTTCCAACATGAACATCTATATTTTTTTCATCAGCAATCTTCTTAGCTTTATCTAATAGCTTCCAAGATGCAATTGGTGCTAAGGTTCCAGGCAATTCATATTGGGCAGCATAATT
This sequence comes from Maledivibacter sp., assembly GCA_025210375.1. Lineage (NCBI taxonomy): Bacteria > Bacillati > Bacillota > Clostridia > Peptostreptococcales > Caminicellaceae > Maledivibacter > Maledivibacter sp. Next base: position 326,598 of record JAOASB010000029.1, read on the forward strand.
AGAATTTGTTGACGCCCCTATTCCAAAAATAACATCATATAACTTTAAATTTTCCTGTAGGGCTCCACATGAACCAATACGGATTAAGTTCTTTACACCAAAAACATTAATCAATTCCCAAGAATAAATCCCTATACTAGGCATTCCCATACCGCTACCCATTACAGAAATTTCTTTCCCTTTATATGTACCAGTATAGCCAAACATATTACGTACAGCATTAAACTGCACAACATTCTCTAAAAAGTTATCTGCTATGTATTTAGCACGTAATGGGTCTCCTGGTAGCAGAACCGTTTCAGCTATTTTGATATTGTCTGATTTTATATGTGGTGTGCTTTTTGACATTTTAATTTTCCTCCCTTATTTTCCTTTAAAATGTTTTTAGCGGGGGTGTCTCAGAATGACAAATTTCTTCGCTATTTGAAATACCATGGACTTAGCACCTACATAAATACTAATCAAATCAGTGCAATCCCAAAACCTACAGCTCTATTCATACTGAAATACCCCGGGGCTGAATAAAAGGGATTGTCTTTTTAGACAGCCCCTATTCATATTATATGATAAAGTACTGTACTTGTCACCATATAGATATTCTTTATTATATTCCCCATTAATTTGAAACCTATTGTATAGATTTCCCAAAGTTAAACTTAATTTATATATATCAAAATATCCGATGATTCTAGGGATTTTTGATGTTTATAAATTAACTGTTTAACTGAAATATCTATAAATAATGTTGGTTTATATGGTTTTATTAAGATGCTCCATTACTAAGTTTTTATCTGAATCTTTTTGATCATGTAATATTGATTCGAGTTCCGATATTTTCTCAATCAATAGTTGCTTTGGCTTTAATTCCTTAGCTTTTCCCAACAGCCTATATGCATCCCCATACTTCTCACCTATACATGCAATTATACCTAGTTTGAAGTATACAATAGCTGTATAATTATTTGTTCTAAGTCCAGATTATTCATTCATGTATTGATCTAAGAATTGTAATACAGAATTCCATGCTTCTCTATTGGCTTTTGCTGCGTCCTGAGCCGTAACTAATGGACTATCTATAATTGGAGGTAGATTAGGAATAAAGAAAGCATGACCCATGGCTGGAAAGTTTATATGCTCTACCTTATTAGAATGTTTATTGTCCTTTAAAGATTTTGTTATAGCTTTACACATCTTGTATGAAGGCCAAGTGGCATCCTTTTCTCCAGAAATAAGTAGCAACGGGCAATTTATGTTTTCTACTTTTATCTCGGCAGCTTTCATCTGCTCACTATCGACTTCCTGCAAAGCTCTTTCATGGATATTACATAATGTGGAAGCATTCATATCCATTGTAAATACTACACCCTTTGGATAATTAATATAACTTAAAGGTTCTTCTTTATAAGTCCATGACGATTTTGCCTTATTATCTCCCATAGAAATTCCTTGAAACACATGGGATGAAGGTACATATCCTATTACCGCTGCCAACTGTTGAGAAGTAAGAGAACTAAAAAGTAGTGACAGTTCGGCTCCTTTAGATATACCTATCATTCCAATTTTATTTGAGTTAATAGCTTGGTGATTACTTAAATATTCTAATGCATTCTCAATATACTCCAATGGAATTTCAATAAGTTCATTAGGTAAACCATAGTTGCCCTGATAGTCAAAATAGCTTAAAGCAAGTGCTGCGTAACCTCTTGAACTAAGTAAAGCAGCTATCTGCTCTGACCACATAAATCCACCACTAGAACCTCCTAGAACTATCAATGCTGGCAAATTATTCTTTTCCTTTGGTGTAAAGAGTTTTCCTATAAAATTTTTATCAAGGGTTATCATTTCTGTATCAATATCAGTAAAATTCACATCTATAACTTCTTCGTCTTGAATTATACCTTCATATAATAGACGGAATGTGACTTCATGGGAAGAAGTACTCATTTTTAAAAACATTGGAGGATAGGATGGAGCTTTTTCTTGTAATGTCATTGACCATAAAAGTCCAGATGGGTCACAATCCCTATAGCTTCCATTTGTTGGTCTATCCTTACTTAGGTCTATATTTCCCTCTTCATCTGCTACAAAGATTCCAAAAGCCATCCAATTACGTCCCATATCATCCTTTGCTTCAGCTTCAAGCTTTATCTCTTGAAAGGGCTGCAACCCATTTATGCTGATTTGTAGCTTATCATCAATCATATTGTATTTACTTGAAATATTAATTTTACCTTTCATTGTAATCTCTCCTTTTATAATAGTTAAATTTAACTATCCATTTTAAAAATAAAGGTGAATTATAATTCACCTCAGATTGTTGACAAAGTCAACAAGATGCTAGGCTGCCTAACAATCTGAAGTTCGAGGCGTGCTGAAACCCAGAGGCCGTAGCGTATACAGACATACGTAAGGGTTCTGGGTTGAAGCAACAACGAAGAAATTCGGGTTTTTAGGCAGCCTAAGGTGAATTATAATTCACCTTTACTAGAATATTCCTCTGCAATATATCTGAGTTCTTTAATATGGTCTTTGATATAATATAAAAGCCTTAAATCAGACTCCATATGCTCTATTCCATTGCTAAATATAGCTTTTAGAATATTGGGAGCTTCAGAGTATTCTATTTTCTTTTCCTCCCCATGTCTCCAAGCTATAATATCCTTTTCTAAATCATCAATATGATTTTGAATAGCAGCACTTACTTCGTCTTCAGTTATTTCATTTAGGAAGGAAAGTGAAGTGTATAATGATGAAGGAAACTTACGGGAAGGAGTTTTTAGGGCTTCCTTTAAAAGGATTTTAAATTCCTTCTTACCAGCTTCTGTAATCTCATATATAACACGAACCCTATGCCCTCTTTCTTCCTTGCTGTGAACCTTTATTAGTCCCTCTTTATCCATCTGCCTTAGTGCATGATAAATTGAATTGGGCAAAAGATTAGTCCATAAATCTACACGTTCTTTTTGTAGAATCTGTTGTATCTCATATCCATGCATAGGATGCTTTGACAGCAATCCTAAAACTATTATTCTTGACATTTTTCTCCTCCAAGTATAGTTAATATTTAATACTTAAATTTAACTATATTATAAACTACCATGGCATAACTTTCAAGCTCATTTCCTTTGTGCTAATATTTCCTTTCTATATTTTTGTAAAGCTTCATCAATTCCTAAATTGACTATAAATAATCTAGGTATAATCTTTTACTTTAAAATATTAACTAACTTATTATATAATAGACTGTGTATGTCCATATTTTTTTAATACATTTATAAAAGCTATTAAGTAAAGGAGCATAAAATGAGTATATTAACAGTAAAAAAGCTAAGTCATGGATTTGGGGATCGTGCAATTTTTCATGATGTTTCCTTCAGACTTTTAAAAGGTGAACATATTGGGCTAATTGGAGCTAATGGTGAAGGAAAATCTACTTTTATGAACATCATAACGGGAAAGCTGGAGCCCGATGATGGAAACATAGAATGGTCAAAGCGTGTGAGGGTTGGATATCTCGACCAACATACAGCACTTGAAAAGGGTATTACAATTCGTGATGTGCTAAAAACAGCCTTTAAGTATCTTTTCGACCTAGAAGCTGAAATGAATGATATATGTAATAAGATGGCTGAAGCCACTCCCGAGGAGCTTGAACAGATGCTTGAGGATATGGGTACAATTCAAGATGTCTTAACCAATAATGACTTCTATATAATAGACTCAAAGGTTGAAGAAATCGGGAGAGGGTTAGGATTAAAGGACATAGGCCTTGATAAAGATGTTAATGATCTAAGTGGAGGACAAAGAACAAAGGTACTTCTTGCAAAGCTATTACTTGAAAAACCAGATATTCTTCTCTTGGATGAGCCTACAAACTATCTAGATGAACAACATATAGAATGGTTAAAGCGTTATCTCCAAGAATATGAAAATGCCTTTATACTTATATCCCATGATATTCCATTCCTCAACAGCGTAATAAACTTAATTTATCATATGGAAAACCAGCAGCTTAATCGTTATGTTGGTGACTATGACAATTTTACTAATATTTACGAAGCCAAAAAACGACAGCTTGAAGCTGCATATAAAAAACAACAACAGGAAATTTCTGAGCTTAAGGACTTCGTTGCTAGGAATAAAGCTAGGGTAGCTACTAGAAACATGGCAATGTCTAGACAGAAAAAGCTTGATAAGATGGACAAAATTGAATTAGCAAGGGAAAAACCTAAGCCAGAGTTCAACTTTAAAAAAGCTAGAACCTCGGGCAAATTGGTTTTTGAAACAAAGGACCTTATTATAGGTTATAATGAGCCCCTTTCAAATCCTTTAAATCTACGTATGGAGCGTGGGCAAAAAATTGCATTAATTGGAGCCAATGGCCTTGGTAAAACAACACTCCTTAAAAGCATTCTCGGAGAAATCAAAACTATTTCTGGCTCTACTAAGCTAGGGGACTATCTCCACATAGGTTACTTTGAGCAGGAAATTAAGGAATCTAACTACAATACTTGCATTGAAGAGGTTTGGCATGAATTCCCTGGATATACTCAATACGAGGTTCGTGCTGCCCTTGCAAAATGTGGATTAACAACAAAGCACATAGAAAGTAAAATCCTTGTGTTAAGCGGTGGAGAACAAGCTAAAGTTCGTTTATGTAAGCTTATCAACAGGGAAACTAATTTTCTTGTTCTAGATGAGCCAACCAACCATCTTGATGTTGATGCTAAAGAAGAGCTTAAACGTGCCCTTAAAGAATATACTGGCAGCCTACTTTTAATATGCCATGAACCGGAATTTTATAGGGATGTTGTAACGGATATTTGGAACTGCGAAGCATGGACAACTAAGATAGTATAAAAGAAGGAGCTAAGCTCAAGGAATTATCCTTTGAGCCAGCTCCATTTTTTATTTTATCATATTAGGCATATTCAAAAATAAACAGGTCATTTCAATTATTATAGAGATTTCAGTCAAAACTTTAATTTTGGGAAATCTATATATTTGAATTATTTATCTTTATTGTCAGTAAAGATATCTTCATTTTTCACATAGTTAAACATCTTAGTCATGGCAAGAGTATTTTCATTTGTATCAATCAGCTTATATTGTACTTTGATATCACTGTTATCAACCTTTGATTTATACTCCCTTACAATCAATTTATTAATATTGATGAATTCAAATTCTATATCTTTATTATTAATATACAAAGTTCCCGTTGGATACAAATTATTACCTTGTATAATCAAATCATCATCTTTTTTAAATACAGTATCAATCCTAATGTTGTTTGAATCCTTCCTATAGGAACTATTATCTTCAATTACCCATCTGCTATAATCTTCTTCTATCATTTTTTCACCATACATAATATCGAATTGCAAAGCCTTTATTTGTTTATTATATTTTTCATACTCTTTTGTTTCTCCAGTCCTGTTAAAGTAATGCCCCTTCTTATCCGTCACAAAATGCTTATTTATAGCTGAAATTTCTTTACTAGTATGAAATAAATATTTATAATAATTAGGCATATCTACCCCAGCCTTATCAAGTAAATAAGGCCCTAAAAACAAGGAATCAAACAATCCAAGATTCTGTGATTCTTCTGTAGTATTAGACCATAATATGAATGGTGTTGACATCGTCTTTATATAGTTTTCCGTATATGGTTTATCTTCAGTGTAATATCCGCTATCCCTATATACCTTTAAGTCTTCACCTAATAGGGGAAGATGATCTCCAAAAAAAAGTACCATAGTTGGCTGATCATCATTCCTTAAATAGTCAATCAACTTTTTTAATGCTTTATTAGCATCATATATCCCCTGTGAGTATGTTTTCAGTATTTGCTTGCCTTCGTTATCTAAATTTCCTTTTATCTCAATATTCATATTATCTTCATTATATCTATAATCATCATAGGGCCCATGATTCTGCATCGTCACTGAAAAAATGAACTGTGGCTCCTTGGATTTTTTAATCTGGTCAATCATTAAGTCAGTTACCGCCTCATCGGAAATATAGTAACCCTTTTTCTCGGGGGCAACAAGATATTCAACACTCAGAAAATCATCAAACCCAAGATGCTTATATACTTCATTTCTATTGTAATACCACCCCATATGGGGATGAATAGCTGTAGTCTCATATCCTTGATTTTTCAAAACACTAGCCAGGGACATGAGAGGTGCCTTCACCTCATTGGGATACAACATATATCCGTTCTCAAAATAATGGGTGGATAAACCAGTTAATACCTCAAATTCAGTATTAGCAGTCCCACCAGCATAAACTGGAGACTCCATCATGCCATAAATGCTTTCCTTCCTCAATTCTTCAAAATCCTTCATGGGATTTGGAGTAATTTCTGCATTCTTCAATAGATTAACATCCCAATAGGCTTCATTCATAATTACAATAATATTTGGCTTAACATTTTCTGTATCCTTCTTATTTGAAGAAAACCTATTAAAATACCTCTTATTTTCCTTTATTATCCCCTCTATAAATATACGGTCATGTATTGGGCCTTCACTAATTCTTTTATTATTAAATTGAGAAGAAAAATTCAATATAAATCCCTTTGAAGAATAATCCCCAGCTTCAGCAACGCTGGAATTTGTAACTAAAATAACAATCATCAAACTTACAGCTAGATTTAAAACCATTAATTTTTTTGTGAAATCCTTATACATGATTTCTTTTAATTTATAGATAGTAATTATCATCGCCAAGGCTATAAGTATAAAATACACTATGTATTTTGACATATTAACAGCATTTGTTATATTTTGGGCTTCATTAAATAAAAAAACATCACTGGGAATAAGCGGAATACCTCTTAGATCATACTTGATGACATTTAAAATACTAATTGGTAAAATAATCATCATTGTCAATATATTTCCTAGTCTGCAATTAAAAAATATCGTTCCTAAAGTAATATTTAAAGCAAAAATAAAGATTATTGACATTATAAAGTAAAGTGGATGAAATATTGAAGCCTTTAGTGTTGAAAATATACTCTTTCTAGAAATAATCTCACTACCCATATAAAGTAAAATAGAAAATATTAAGGTAATAATATATTCATATTTATATTTCTTTATTTCATCAACTATTTTAAGTCTTGTAAACATAGTATCCTCCTATATAACCGAAAAGTAAATTAACTATATAAGTTTACTCTTATTTATTATTCAAATCAATAGCTGTCAATACATATTTTTAACATAAAAATAACATTTTATGAAAGAGTCCCCGTCACTTATATATCATGAATTGCTACTTATAGCCAGTAAATCCAAGTATTTAGCATTGATAATATATATCCCAAATGATACAGTAAAATTGTTAAGGAGTGAATTACTATGAAGAAAATAATATGTTCAGTGCTTATTGCCTCGTCATTTCTGGCCAGTACTACTTCCTATGCAAATTCTTTTTTAATGCATACAGCTAAATCAGGCGATTCCTATTCTTATATATCACAGAAATATGACGTCAGTACTAATGAACTCAAAGATTTAAACAAAGATAGAGATGACATGATTTATGAAGGTAGCTTGGTTAAAATAAAACCCATTGAGCCAAATATAACTATCAAAATTGATAATACGGTTCTTCAAACTGCTCAATATCCCTACATAGAAAATAACCGTACCTTTGTCCCAATCCGTTTTATAGCTGAGGCCCTAAGTGTTGATAAGATCATATGGGATGAACCCAGCAAAACTGCCATATTAATAGATGGCAATAAAACTATAACCCTGACTTTGGGCCGGGACATAGCAAATATAAATGGAAGGGATATTAAACTGGACGCCCCTATAAGTATATATGAAGGACGAACCTATGTACCTGTGCGTTTGATTTCTGAAGCTTTTAATTGTACAGTAAACTGGGATAGCAATACTTCTACGGTTTTAATTGATGCCAATAGTTCCTATGATGAAGACCTATATTGGTTATCTAGGATTATTAATGCCGAGTCCCAGGGTGAACCCTTTGAAGGTAAGCTAGCCGTTGGTAATGTGGTAATAAATAGAAAAAACAGCCTTGATTTCCCAAACACAGTGAAGGAAGTAATTTTTGATACCAATTATGGATATCAGTATACCCCAGTACTAAATGGAACTATTCACAACGCCCCTTCAGCTGAGAGTATAAAAGCAGCTAAAATGGTATTGGAAGGTACTAATAACATTGGCGATTGTGAATATTTTCTTAATCCAGCAAAATCAACCAATACTTGGATTATTAAAAACAGAACCTTTTATAAAAGAATAGGCTTACATGATTTCTACAGATAGTTAGTCTTATATATAGAACGCACTTATAGATCAAAATATACAAAATTTATCGGATTTTATATATTTTCTACAATTTTACGTTCTTAAAAAATCAGTTGAAAGCAATTCACAAGAGTTGAATTTCGATAATTTTTGATATATTATTACAATAACAACTTGCATTTTTTATTGAAAATAATATGAAAATTGGGGGCCAAATATGAAATTAGGAAAAAAACTGCTATTATTTCAGTTTACATCGATTATCATTCTTGTAGTATTGATTTTGGGAACAGTATATTTTTACAACATTAATCTGTTTAAAAGAACACTAGAAAGAGAAGTGGTTCTATTAGTAAGCAATTCTGCTGAATCTATTAATTCTAATATTGAACAGAACATACAAAAAATAAAGATGATGTCGCAAGCAGATGTATTTGAAAGCCTTAATCCAAATGATATAAAAAACTATCTTGAAGAACTCATAAAAGAAGACAATTCTTTTAAAGAACTACATTTCTATAGGAATAGTGAATCTTTACTTACATCTACTTCAAAAGGAATTATTAATAGAGATACAGAATCATTATTCTTAAATGAAGCAAAGAACGCTGAACAAGGGAATATATTTGTTGGTGAGCCATACATAAAAGAAGACAGTACAATTATGAACATATACACTCCTATTACAGATAATAGCAATATAAAAGTTATTGGTATTCTTGTAGGAGAAGTTGATTTAGAACCAATGATTAAGAAAATAAATGAAGTAAATGATTATCTAATAGGTGACAAATCAGCATATTTAGTGAATGCTAGCAACAATATCATTCATACACAAGAAAAGGGTGTAAAACAATTTGATATCTTACCTGATGCAGAAATTAATGATGAAATCAATAAAGCACTTGCTGGTGATTCCACAGGATTTGTTAACTATACGGATTACAAGGGTGAAAAGGTTATTGCTGGATATGCAGATATTTCTGAATTTGGAGTGAATGAAGGTGTTGATTGGTCAATCATAGCAGTTGCTGAAGTGTCTGCTGCATATGGTTCTATTAATAAAATGATTGCAACAATTGTTACTATATCAGTAATTGTATTACTGGTCATATTGTCACTCACATTTGTTTTTTCTAAGGGTATTGTAAATCCCATCAAAATCGTTGTGGATTTTGCAAATGAAATTGCCAATGGAAATTTAAAAGTTCAACCGATGCAAGTGAAATCAAAGGATGAAATCGGTGTACTAACAAATACATTAAATATAATGCATCAAAGTCTAACACAGATAGTGGAAAACATATCTGAAATATCTAATAATGTCAATGTAGCAGCAAATATTTTAGATGAAAACTTAAACGATGTTGCCACAACCACAGAAGATGTTTCAAACATTATCAATCAGATTTCTGAAGGGGCAATAACTCAAGCCGGGGATACGCAAAATGTAAATAATAATATGATAGACCTGGGCGAAGTTATTGACAGTAATACTAAGAATATAAGCGAATTGTCTGATACATCTATTAAAATTGGCCAATTAACTTCTGAAGGTCTTGATGTTATTCAGGTGTTAACTGAAAATACAGATGAAAACAGTAAAATAATTAGCAAAATTATAGATGTTATTCATAACACTAGTGATAGTGTTCAAAAGATTGGAGAAGCAAGTAAATTGATTGCTAGCATTTCAGAACAAACTAATTTACTTGCATTAAATGCAGCAATTGAAGCAGCTAGAGCTGGCGAATTCGGAAAAGGCTTTGCAGTAGTAGCACAAGAAATAAGAACATTGGCTGAACAATCTGCACAATCAACAAATGAAATTGATATAATTCTAGAAGAACTAATAAATAATGTAGAAATTGCAAAACAAACAGGAAAAGAGGTTAATATAACAACAAACAATCAACTGAACAGCGTTACAGAAACAAAAAATAAATATGATGATATTTCTAATGAAATTAGATTTACTATCAAAAAAATTGATAATGTATCTAAATTAAGTGATAAAATAGAAATTAGTAGAAATAAAGTACTAGATCTAATTCAAAATCTTGCAGCTATCTCCCAAGAAAACACTGCAAGTACTGAGGAAACTGCCGCTTCAACAGAAGAAATATTTGCTTCAGTAGAAGAGATGACACAAAAAAGTAAGCTGTTATCAAATTTATCGGATGAACTTAAAGAATCAGTGGCTAAATTCAATATATAAAAATTATAGCAATTTAAGTGTAAAAGAACCACATCATGAAGCTAAAGCTTATTTGGGTTTCATGGTGTGGTTTTATAAATACAGATAAGATGTCATTTATCTACATTTAATCATTTAATTATATGATGCCATTCTTTTTTGAGTCCTAAAAACTTTTATATCTATTCTCAATATGATAAAATATACAAAGTAGTCATATTTCTATATTTTTTATAAGTCCCACTAAGGAGTTGATGTTTATGGGTATATTTGATAGGCTAAAGAAAGTCTTTGAAGCAAATAAAAATGCTGATGTAGTCCCTGTAGAAGAAAGAAATGTTATGAATATGCGTGTTGGGGATATTATTAATATTGAGGACGTTGATTACGAGGTTCAAGGAATCCTAAAGTTTAATGACCACGGTTGGAAATGGATTGAATACAAGATAAAGGACTCTAGAAAGACCTACTGGTTAAGTGTTGAAGAGGATGACGATATTGAAATAAGTATGTATCAAGAAGTTGTAGCAATTACTACTGAGCCTACTAAAGTATATGAATATAAGGGTATTAAATATTATATGCAAGAAGGCAGTGATGCAATTGTGGAAGATATTGAAGGGAAAATTAACGCAGTAAAAGGAGAACAAGTGGATTATTATGAATACACCGATGAGGACGATGAAAATCTCCTATCCATTGAAATATGGGATGGCGAGGTAGAAATGAGCATCGGCAGATGGATAGAAGCCTATAATATTGAAATATATCCTGGTTCATAAATTTTTTTATTTTAACTTAATGTAGAAAGGGGGTAAAATCAATGGAAAAGAAAAAAGTTATAATTATTTCCATTATCGTTATTCTGGCTATATTAGTAATATTACCATCGCCCTCAATAGCAAAGAAAATAGATCACGACTCAAAATTCACCTATTCCACTAGTATAACAGGTAAATACAGCCGCTCTGAAAGGGCAAATATCTACAAAACCGATATGGATGTGCCTAATACTGCAAGATATATCATCAAAGAAAAAAGGCCAGAGTCCTATACGGATTTAACCAATGAAGAATCTATACAGATTACATATGATGACTATTATATCTTAGTATACAAGGGAGAGGATTTACAAACATACGTGCAAACTTCTTCTCGAAAGTTTATCCATAGGAATGGTTACTATGGTCTATACAGGCCCTACAGAAGAAATATTATAGTATTCTATGATAGATCCTATAGGTCAAGAAGATACTCTAATACTGACAGTAACCGTTATGGCGGAGGATATTATAAACAAACACCAGTATCAAAGTCTTCAAACAGCAGTAAAATTACAACGGATAAAAATTCTTCATCCAAAATAAAAACCAACAGTAATGATTCATCTAAAATAAGAACCACTAGTACTAAACCAAAGATAAGTACTACTTCAGGCTCAATTCGTAAAGGAAGTTCTGGATCAAGGAGCAGCCTAGGTGGTGGCACAAGCTTTGGAAAATAAATTTTTACAATATGGAAAGGAGATTATCACATGGATATACTTTCAAATCCAATTATCGAAACAATTGTTTATGCAATACTAGCGTTAATACTAATGTTTGTAGGCTATAAATTCTTCGACATAATAACACCCTATAATTTTGCGGAAGAAATTAAAGAAAAAAATCCTGCTATAGGTGCGGTTATTGCAGGTATATTTATCGCTACATCAATTATTATTAAAGCGGCCATTTCTTAAAAAATACTGAAGGAGGTTATATCTTATGAATCCTATTGTTTCAACAATAATATATTTTGTAATTGGTATGGTTTTTTGTGCCATAGGTTATAAAGTCTTTGATATTATAACTCCCTTTGATCTCAATAAAGAAATAGATGATCATAATGTTGCAGCTGGTTTATCTGTGGCAGGGATATTTATAGGGGTAGCTATAGTTGTTAGTGCTGCAATTCTATAAGTTTAAAATCTTTACATTATAGTACGGAGGTCACATATGACAAAAAATGAAAATTACAATAATCATTCTAATGGTGAACAGATTAATGCAGGACCTTTACTATTTGCTATATTTGTAATTGCTATTTGTGGTATTATATATGAACTGATCATCGGAGCGATCAGTTCATATTTATTAGGTGATAGTGTTAAACAATATTCTATTACAATAGGTCTTTTTATGAGTGCCATGGGTATTGGTTCCTATCTGACAAAATACTTCAAACGAAATCTTTTTGATGTATTTGTTACCATTGAATTAATCATTGGACTAGTAGGGGGTTTGTCTGCCATAATGCTTTTTGGTGCATATGGGTTTACAGACTTTTATTATTTTGTTATGTACTTTACCATTATTACTATAGGTATACTAGTTGGTTTAGAAATCCCTATTATTACTAGAATTATTGAAGAAAAGGAAAACAACCTAAGACTTACTATTGCCAATGTTTTGAGTTTTGATTATATCGGAGCATTACTAGGGTCATTAGCCTTTCCCCTAATACTTTTGCCACAGCTTGGAGAAATTAGGACTTCCTTCTTTATCGGATTTATTAATATTGGTGTTGCAAACCTAATCATCTATAAATATAAACACTTAATTAAGAATCTAAAACCTATGAAGTTCTGTGCCTTAGTATTTGCCCTAATAATAATTTTTGGATTTATTTTAGGGGATCATGCTGCTAAAACCATTGAAGATAGCTTTTATCGAGATAAAATAATATATAGAGAACAAACTAAATATCAAAAAATAGTTGTTACAAAGCATCGTGATGATCTTCGTTTGTTCCTTAATGGCAATATTCAATTTAGCTCCCTCGATGAATATAGATATCATGAAGCCTTAGTACATCCTGCAATGTCACTTGCTTCAAAACATGAAGATATACTTGTTCTAGGTGGCGGAGACGGTCTTGCCATAAGGGAAATCCTTAAATACAATGGGGTTGATAATATTACACTTGTGGATTTAGATCCTGCAATGACTTCTTTTTGTAGTACTCAACCCCTAATAAAGGCTTTAAATAAAAATTCCCTTAAAAACAAAAAAGTTAGTATAATCAATCAAGATGCCTATAAGTATCTTGAAAATACTAAAAAAAAATTTGATGTCATTATCGTAGATCTTCCGGATCCCAATAATGAATCCTTAAATAAATTGTATTCAAATTTATTTTATAGACTAATATACAATCACATGACTGAAGGTGGCATGGTATCAATTCAATCTACTAGCCCTTATTTTGCTAATGAAGCCTATTGGTGTATTAGAAAAACCGTTGAATCAGAAGGATTTTTCACATCGGGATATCATTTAAATATTCCTTCCTTCGGTGACTGGGGCTTCACCCTTGCATCAAATAAAAGTTTTTCAAAGGAAGATATAAATATCACTATACCTACCCAATATCTTAATAGGGAAATAGCTAAGGGAATATTCTATTTTGCTAAGGATGAAAATACATCAAAGGATAAAGTGAAAATTAACAGTTTAACCAATCCCGTTCTAATCCAATACTACCAAAAAGCTTGGACTACATATTAAATACTTACTAATGCCAGTTTCTATCATAGGAAATGTAGGAGATAGATTGAAGGGGACTATATTATAATTTAGGTATCAAAGGATAAAAAATAAGACTATAGGTATATTCCTAAGCCCACAGTCTTATTTTTTAACTACATTATTTACCAAGCTTAGCCTTTAATGCGGCTAACTCATCCATTACACCGGCATCTTGCTGCTCTAATTCCTTGAACTGATCATCTAGATCATCTCCATCCATGAAGTCGTTTAGCTCTGCCTCAGCTACAGCTTGACTTTCAATAGCATCAACCTTCTCACTCATACGACTAAAGGTATCAAATACGCTATTATCATTTAATCCAGACATTGTTTTTTGAATAGATTTTTGTGCCTCTGCTCTTTTTGTCCTCGCCACTAAAAGGCCCTTTTTACGTTTTGCTTCTTCAATCTTATTACTTAGATCCCTTAAGCTGGCTTTAAGCTTATCGGTTGCACTTTTTTGACCTTCCCATTGAACTCGATATTGGGCAACTAATTCATCGATCTCTTTTTTCCGATTAAGGGCTGCAATTGCAAGCTTGTCGTCTCCCTTTGAAACAGCTAATTCCGCTTTTTTTGTCCAATCCGCGGCCTTGGCTTCTTGTTCATCTAGGGCTCTTTTCAACCTCTTTTCATCGGCTATAGCAGATGCGACCTCAACCTTTGCTTTTTTATATTGTTCATTCATATCAATAATTAATTGATTTAACATTTTCTCAGGATCTTCAGCCTTCGATATTAGATCATTGACATTTGATTTTATTACAGTTCCTAAACGATCAAAAATACCCATAATATATACCTCCTCATAAAATTATATAGTCTGAAAATTTGGGATAATAATGAATTTAATAACAGCCGAGATGATTAGCTTGTATCTTCATGTCACCCTAACTTGCATATTGAACCAATATATCATAGTGCTGCATTAGGGCCAATCCTAGACTCTCAACAGTCGATTGGAATTCATTCATATCAAGATTTTGTGATTGCAATGTATCAACAAGTACTATACTATCCCCTTCAATAGCATAGGCTCCATGAACCAAATCATTTGCATTTAATTCCAATAGCTTCTTATAGAACTCTTGTTTTTTCTCTTTGGGTAGATCCATTACCTTTACTCTAAATATAACAATAGGATCTAAAAGTTTTACTATTATATTATCAATATGTGCTATATCATCCTCAATCATCCATGTATTTTCATCGATTTCTTCAAACCTTAAGTTCATATCTAACATATAGTTTTCTATTTTTTGTTTAGATTCCATTCATATCCCCCTTCTCAAATTCAACTTTATATCTTTACTACTTCACAGATTTCATTGTATATATACTGATAAATATATTATATATGTTAATATAGTGAAATTACAATAATAATTTACTTCACCACTTATAGAGAGTTTTTGATATATCAATTGTTATTTCGTCGTCCATCATTATCTTGAAAATACTATTTCCCCATCAAATATTGTCATTTTTACCTGTACATCCTTTATTTCACCTAAAGGAATATCAAAGATATCTTTATCGAGTATTATCATATCAGCAACCATACCTTTTTGTATCTGCCCCTTTATTTCTTCTTCAAAGGTAATATAGCTTCCTTCCTTTGTAAACATCTCTACGGCCTCATGTACTGAAACCCTTTGAGCAGGTAAAAATCCATTTTCCGGTAATCCATCAAGTCCCTTTCTTGTAACTGCACAATATATATTGGGAAGAACATCACAGGGCTCTACAGGACAATCACTCCCCCCGGATACATGAACCCCCATATCCATAAGTGTCTTAAAATTGTAACTTGTTTCCGTTTTTGACCTTCCAACTCTTTTTTCAACTATTTTATGGTCATAATCAATGAATATAGGCTGAACATAGGCTCCCATATTGAGCTTCTTAAATCTTTCAAGTAGATGTTTATCCATGATTTGACAATGAACTATTCCATGTCTTAGATTCTTTATCCCCCACTTCTTATATGCCTTTTCCATTGAATTGAATACCATTTCCAATGCACCGTCACCAATACAATGAGTCGCAATTTGCATATTATTTTTATGGGCAGTATCAATTAAAGCATCCAATTCCTCCTGAGCAAAGTAGGGGATTCCAAAGTTCCCAGGACAATCCACATATTCATCCTTCATAAATGCTGTTCTCGCACCTAAAGATCCATCTGTTAAAAGCTTTAATGGGCCAATCTTAAAGTGTCCATTTGTCCAACCCGTATTATACCCTTTTTTTATGAATTCCTTTAAATAATTGACGTCATGAATTAAACACTGTTCATTAATTCTAAGATTAAGATTACCTTCTTTATTAAGCTCCGTAAATGCCTTAATAACCAGCTCGGGATCATTTTGGGGAAGAGCAGAAAAATCATCTGTTCCAACGGAGGTGATTCCCATACTTGAAGCATATTCTGAAGCTTTCAGTATCATATCCTTTATTTCCTTTAATGTTGGATTAGGTATCTTTCTAGATATGAATTCCAAAGCTTTTTCCCTTAAAATTCCGGAGGCTTTACCACAATAATCCCTATCTATTTTTCCACCTTCAATGGAAGGAATATGATCATATATATCGGCTTCCATCAAAGCCCTTGTATTTGCCACCCCTATATGCCCACATGCCCTTGTGAATAAAATAGGATGCTCAGTTGATATTTTATCTAAATCATGCCTTGTAGGAAGTTGTCCATCATCAAAACAATCCTGATTCCAGCCCCTTCCTAAAATCCATTTTCCAGATGATATTTTCTTATCATCAAGATATTTTTTACCTATTTCAATCATATTCTTAATAGATTTAGCCTCTATAAGATCGGCTTTTGTTAGGGTATAACCAAAGTTTAATAAATGCATGTGACTATCATTAAATCCTGGCAGCACAAGCTTACCCTTTAAATCTATCAACTTGGTTTCCGAATTTTTCATACCAAGTATAGCTTCGTCTGTTCCAACAGCTTCAATTTTATTATCCTTTATCCCTACTGCCGAAACCTGAGGAATATCTTTATTCATCGTGACTACTTTGCCATTAAATAGAATATAGTTCATTTCAATTCACCTACTCCTATAAATAAAATAAAATCAGATAAAACTTTATCTGATTTTATTTTATACCTATTCCCTTGTATAAGCAATTAAACTATAAATAATATCTCTTATCCCTTATTATTTATAAAAAATTTAAAACTCTACTGAATGCTTTTACTTCTAATCTATATCAATATCAATAACTTTATTATATACTTTCTTATATGTTATTCTCTGAATATCCAATTCCATTTTTTCACCCTTACCAGTAAAATGCATGGTTCTAGTATGTTTAATTGCTGCATTATTTATTTTGATATGATCATCATTTATAGTTTCCTTTAGCTCTACAGCTTTCCCATCCATTATTAAATATACCCTAGTGAGAATGGTGCTTTCATCTGTAGTAATGGTTATATATGTGTCCCCATTTGATTCATATATATTGTTAAACTCTACCCTTTGTCCTAAGACATTTATAGACTTATCATGAAAATCCTTATTTAGATAAACCTTCTGATCAGCATCATGATCTGACGAAGAACTCACAAGCTTAATTTGAAGCTTTTCTAAATCCCTTGGTAAGGCATCATAGTCAAATTGAAATTTAGTCCCCTTCATGTCGGTACTCATACTACTACCTTGACTAGCCACTTCTTTTCCATTGGCAATGAGCTGTATCTCTAAATTATCATGTCTAAACCCTTCACCTTTTATTTGTTCCTTAGCAAGCTCTATTATATTTTGAATATATCCTTTTATAGAAGTCCCCGTTGGAGAAGCGGAAATAGATTTAAATCGAATTTTTGATTCATCCACCTTAACACTTTTATTAATACTTTTTTTCAAGGTATGTCCCATGGCCTTACTTCTATCCAAAGTAAACTTAATACTTCCCTCTTTTCTTTCATTTTTCTTCCATATACCAAATCTAAATTCCAATTGTTTTTCAAAAAACTTTGGAGTTGCAAAATCTGAAATATAATGAACCTCCGTTTCATCATCACTTATCAGTCCCTGAGAACCATGCATTCTGTATTCTTTCATACCTTTAAAATACCCATTTGAAAAATCCATACTATCAATTTTACCATGGGTATCTTTAACTGTATAGAAGGCTATCAGCCTATTATCATCCAACATTATACCATCTAATGTAACTTTCACACCATTTCCAAAGGTATAGCTTTTCTCTATAACTTGACCTTTTCCTAATTCATTAAGCTGCTTTAAAGTTCCATTCATAACCCCATCATAGCCAATAAGTCTCTTAGTATAAAAAGCTAGGGTATCAAAATTATATCCAATAAGTAAAATAGCCATGATTACAGCTACAGCCCTCAATCTCCAAGTCCTTTTTTTAGGATTTTTCATCCCTTTATTTTCAAGTGCGGCTTTGAGTCTAAGCTCTAATTCTTCTGGAGCCTTAATTTTATCTATTTCTAATTTTTCTTCATATAACATCTTTTCAACTTCCTTCATACCCCTCACCTCCAAAGCTTTCTTTTAATTTTTTAAGTCCTATGGAAATTCGAGATTTTACCGTGCCTACAGGTATCTTGAGCATATCACTAATGCTTCGATAGTCCAGGTCTAAAAAATATCTTAGTTTTAAAACCTCTTGATGTTTTTTGTTGAGTCTAGATAAATGTTTATCCAGCATAAGTCTTTCTTCCTTCTGCTTAAAGCCTCCTTCCTCACCTTTGTCTTCAACAACCTCTAAGCTAATTATTTTCTTATTCTTGACCAAAAGATTTCTACATCGATTTACTAAGATAGTTCTACTCCAGCTATAAAATGCTTCTTCTTTTTTTAGTTTGTGTATATTTTCATATATAATCACAATCATATCTTCTAAGGCGTCTAAAGCATCCTCCTTATTTCTCATATACGTATAGGCCAATTTATAATAATCGTGTTTTTTTTCCATAATAAGCTGTACCAATGCATCTTTATCACCTTTTTTGGCTTTTTTTATTAGCTTCTCGATATCCATATCCCCACCCCACTTTCATATATAAGAGTGATCTAATGTGAAAAAGGTTCATTTTATTTTCAAAAATAATTTTAAGACCGATTATTGATATTTATATCAAAAATCGGTCATTACTATATTTATATACTAGGGAGCTTCAAAAATAAACTAGTCATCTTACTCGTCCCTTTTATTATTTTTTTCATATATCTTATGTTCTTTTTTTCTTCATTATTTTGGCAAAGGAAGTTACAATTATTATACCCACGGATATGGCGCCACTGGTAAATACAGCCTCTGTGCCGAACTTAGCAGCGATATTAAAATCTTGATTTGCAAGACTTGCCATTGATAGATATATTGTATAACCCGGTACTAAGGGAACGATTCCTGGTATAACAAATGTAGTAACAGGTTTTTTATCTATCCTAGCAAATATTTCTCCCAAGATTCCAACAAAAGTCGATGCAATAAAAATTGAAAAGGTAGAAGACATAGTCAGTTCCTTAATATATATATATAATGTCCATCCAATTCCTCCTGTTAAACCTGCATAAAATATGGATTTCTTAGGAACATTGAATAAAACAGAAAACCCAACGGTGGATATAAAGGAAAAAATGAAATCCTTATAATATGCCATTAGAATACACCTCCAAATAAATGCATCCACAACTTAAGGATAGTACCAACTCCAACGGCAATGGATATTGCTATCAAAATGGCCTCAGCTACTCTGGAAGTCCCTGCAATTAAATCTCCTGATATGAAATCCCTAAGTCCATTGGTTAAAGCAACCCCTGGAACCAAGGGCATAATAGCCCCTACTATGATCATATCTATACTTTCCCCAAAACCAATACTTTTTGAAAGAAGTGTCAATATGGCAATCAAGGCTCCACTGGTGGCATTGGCAAGAAAGCTGGCATTACTCATCTTCTCTATTTTCCAATTTAACTTGATAGCAATAATTGAAATCAAGAAAGCCGCCATAAAATCCCTTATCCCTGCTCCAAACAAAAGTGAAAAAAATGCAGCTGCAAGACCTGTAAAGAAGGTTCTAGCATTCTTACTATATTTACCTGCTTTTTCTATTCTTCTAAGCTCTAATACAGCTTCTTTTTCACCCATATCTATTTCTACAAATTTTCTTGCAAAATTATTGACCTGGGAAATTTTACTAAGATTTATTGTCCTTCTCTTTATCCTTTTTATAAAGCTTATTCCATCAAGCCTGTCATCAGAAACAAATATGCCCGTTGGAGTCACAAAGGAGTTTACATGCTTTAATCCCTTTGCCCTGCATATTATATTTATAGTATCCTCTGTTCTATAGGTCTCTGCTCCATTTTTCAGCAATATTTCCCCCGCATAAAGGGCAATCCGTAAAATTGATTTTTTCTCATCTTGAGTCATTTTAGTAGCTCCTTTTCTTAGCATCTACTCTAATGGCTTTAAGCTTTCATCTCCCTTTAAGCTAAGGATAGTTGAAGCTAGTAATTCTATTTCATTTTCAATATCTATTAAACTTACCACCTCAGAAGGCGAATGCATATATCTCAATGGTAAGGATACCAAGGCTACGGGTACTCCTTTTCCACTAAATCTGATCTTGTCAGCATCTGTTCCTGTTAATCTTGGAGTTAATTCATATTGTAAAGGTATATTATTCTCCTTTGATGCCTTTTCAATCAGCATATTAATCTTTTTATTAATTGGTGATCCCTTAGAAAGTATAGGCCCTTCTCCCAGTTTAATATCTCCATGCTTTCTGTTGTCCACCTCTGGATAGTCAGTTGCAAAGGAAACGTCACAGGCTATTGCCATGGTAGGTTCTATATTGCTTCCCACAAAATATGCTCCCCCCATATTTGTTTCTTCATTAACTGTGCTAACTGCATAAACAGCAATATCTGGGTCTTTTTCTGCTACTTTTCTTAAAACCTCTGCTACGATAAATGCTCCTGTTCTATTGTCTAGACCTCTTCCAGCTAAATTATCATTTAGCATGTATTCGTAATCTTGATCATAGATAACATAATCACCTATTGTTATGTATTTTTGTATATCTTTCCTATCCTTCCCACCACAATCTACATAAATATCTTCGAGCTTGATTTCATCCTTAGCTCCCCCCTGATGCTCCGCCTTGACACCTATTACACCCTTTATATCTCCCTTTTTTCCTAACACTCTTACTCTCATACCAAGTGCAAGCTTTGGGCTAATACCACCTGACTTTGCAAGATACAAGTATCCATTATCATCGATATAATTAACCATAAAGGCTATTTCATCACAATGTCCCGCCAGCATAACCTTAAAGGGCTTGTGGGAATTAACCGATGCTATGGCATTTCCTACCATATCCGTTTCAACCCTATGGGCAAAGTCCTTTACATACTTCATCCATATCTTCTGTATCCCTACTTCATCTCCCGATGGAGATGGTGTCACTAATAATTCCTCTAAGAATTGTTTTGATTCTTTTCTCATATTTATACCCCCCGTAAATTGATTAATTATATAGTATCATAATTTACATAATTATATAACTTATTCATCACAAGATTTAGGTTTTGATCTATTCAACTTAAGAAGAACAATGAATATCATAAATATAAAAATTGGCATTAAAGATAATATACTCTTTGTGCTGTAATTAACCGACACATAGGCCCCCATCATAGGAGAAATCATCCAGCCTAAGCCTCCCACAAGACCTTGATAACCAAAAAGTTCACCTCTTCTTTCCGAAGGTGTTTTTTCAGCAGTTGTTGAGGTAATAATGGGTTCGATACCTCCGAGGAAGAAAAAAAGAATGCCATATAGCCCAATAAAAATATATAGTGAATTTGCATATCTAAGGGTTAAAGAGATACAAAAACTTATAAAGATTAAAATAGTAGCCAGCTTAAGCTTACTGAGTCTATCTCCTAAACGACTTATTGTAAGCCCAGCCAATGCTGTTGCTAATCCCGCTACTCCATTTATTATTCCCGTCAGCTTTGCTGCCCCTTCTGTACTATCTAGACTCGATTGAATAAAAAGAGGTATATATGGTGAAAACACTGTTCTTGTAACACGATGTAAAAATAGAACCAACAATAAGTATAAAATTAATGGTGTAAAAAGCTTGACCTTGTCTTTATCAGCCTCAGCATCCTCTTGTTTTCC
This sequence comes from Maledivibacter sp., assembly GCA_025210375.1. NCBI lineage: Bacteria > Bacillati > Bacillota > Clostridia > Peptostreptococcales > Caminicellaceae > Maledivibacter > Maledivibacter sp. Next base: position 348,860 of record JAOASB010000029.1, read on the forward strand.
ACCTATGGTTGATTTATCCTCAACTAATAAAAATAACACCAGGAAAAATCCTACAATCATAAGTCCTCCTCCTGCAAAAAAGCTAAAACGGTATCCAAATGTTTCTGCAAATATTCCCCCAATAAGGGGTCCAATTGAGTATCCTATAAAGGTTGAAGAAGACATAAATCCAAGGGCATAGGATAATCTATTTTTAGGTGTATTGGCCGCAACAAAGGCAGTTGCTGCGGTTATAGTCCCTGTAAATAGTCCCTGAAATCCTCTTAAAAGTACCAATTGCCAAACATTTGCAACAATACCCATTCCCCCAATTATTACAGAAGCAAACAACATGGCTCTAAGTATCATAAGCTTTCTCCCCCACTTATCAGCCAGTCTTCCCCAGATAGGAGACATTAGACCCATGGTTACTGCCGGTGCAGTACTCAATATACCAGTAAAAAGCTTTATTTGATCAGGATCAGTCACTCCCATTTCTTGAATATAAAAGGGTATAAAGGGAAGACCTAGCCCAAAGCTGGTTAATGATATAATCTGTGTAACCCAAAGTGTATATAGATTTATTTTCCATCGCTCCATAATCTTCATACCTTCTCTTTCATTATTTTTTATCTCCAAATAATAATATCATAGCTAAGCCAAAATTGTTCATTAAATGTTTAGGAAATTGTAACCCATGCCATATTGGACAATAAAAAACAGCATCTTCTGATTTTTTATAAAAGGTGCTGTTTTTTCTAAGTAAAATTATAATTTTTTAGATAATTCCTCAAGCATAAGTGCAGTGGAGTTTATTTCCTGTATAGATGCAGTGATTTCTTCAAGGGCTGCAGCCTGTCCTTGGAAAACAATATCCGTTTCTGTTATATTCTTCTGCATATATTCAACAGCATTCTTTATTTTCTTTAATATACTATTGATTTCATTTATAGATGTACTGCTAGATACTGACAGCTTACGAATCTCCTCAGCAACTACTGCAAAGCCTCTCCCACTCTCACCTGCACGGGCTGCTTCAATAGCTGCATTTAATCCCAAAAGGTTTGTATCCGTTGCCACCCCATTAATAAATTTAACTATTTCATCGGTCTTTTTAGCTTCTATACTAGTTTCTGCAACACTTTCTAGAACCTTGGCATTGGATTGAACAACCTCCTGAACCCCCGTAGATATTTCTTGAATACTAGCAGAAATTTGCTGTAATGCACAGGATAAATTTTGAGCTACATCACTCATTTCAGCTTGTCTTTTTAGACTTCTTGCGGAACTCATTGCTCCAACTATTTGTCCATTTTCATCCTTAATAGGAATACCCACTGCTTTTATTGGAATCCCAAATACTTCCTTGGGAATAATACTAGATACGGCTTTGCGTTGCTTTAAAGCAGTATCTATGGCACTACCCTCTTTTATAGGCATTCCAACATGTATTTCTAAAGGAACATTTTCATTATCTGCATATTCTATATATTCTTCCAGATTTGTTAACCCCACAACAATATCGTCATCAAACAAACTTTGTATATACGGAATGAACTTCTTTAAAGAATCTAATACTTCTTCATGTACATAATCAATATTCATAAATATTCCCCCATAAAAATTTTTTCATTATAATATAATTTTAACATGTTGTTAGCTTATGTCAATTTATGTATATCCTTCTAAAAAAATTTTTTTCCTTTCATATGTATTTTTCATTTGCTTTTGCAAATAATAAAGCCATAAATCAAATTTAGAGCAATATGGAGGTATAGAATATGCAAGGTAAAAATGCAAGACAAAACGTTCAAGATGTTTGTACTCAACTTCAGACCTGTGTTAGTGATCTGAATCAAGCATTAAATACAGTGGAAAAACAGGAAAACAGACAAAAGATTCAAAGTACACTAGATGCAGTAAATAAAGCAATGCAAACTGCCACTACTACACTTTCAACCTATCAAGAATAGCAAAAAACAAAAATAGCTGAGGAGTATTTTTCTTTTCCACAGCTTAATCTTGAAACAAACTAAGAGGATTTATATTGGCTATGCCATATAAATCCTCTTTTGTCATTAATTCTAAATACTAAAATGGTTCATAACCTATGGATATTACTCAATTGGCAAAAATCCCGTTACCCCTATTAAATATTATGCAGTTCTTAGTATTTCTTCAATTTTTTTTGTTTTCTCCTTGCACATTGGATTTATGCTATTGAATTTATAGGGTATACCCATTGCTTCATATTTGTTTACACCAAGGGTATGATAGGGAAGAAGCTCAACCCTTTCTACATTATGAAACTCATCTATTATGTTTTTTAGCTTGTGCATATGGTCTTCACCATCGGTGATTCCCGGTACCACCACATGTCTTATCCATAGCTTTACATTAGATTCCTTTAAGGACTTAGCAAAGCTCCAAAACTCCTCAATATTTCCTCCCGTCAGTTCTTTATAACCCCTTTTATCCACATGCTTTATATCCAAGATAACTAAATCCGTATACCTCAATATCTCTTCGTATTGTCCCATTCCAAAGCCTGCTGTATCTAAGGCCGTATGCAATCCATTTTCCTTACACATTTTAAGAAATTCTATTAAAAATTTAGGCTGCATCAAGGGATCTCCTCCAGAGCATGTGATTCCTCCACCGGAATTTTTAAAGTATGGCTTAAACCTCAGTGCCTTCTTCAAAAGCTCATCAGGGCTCATTTCTTCTCCATCATTAGGATTCCATGTATCTGGATTGTGGCAATATCCACACCTAAGTTTACAGCCTTGAAAAAACACCACAAATCTGACTCCCGGTCCATCCATAAGTCCCATGGTCTCAATTGAATGAATTTTCCCCATCATATCACATCATCCTCCAAATATTAAAGACACTAGATTTCAACCTTACTGACCTTCACTTTCTTTTCTATACTGCTTCATGGAAGGTTCTTTTTATAACTTCCAACTGCTGCTCCCTTGTAAGCCTGTTAAAGTTAACGGCATAGCCTGAAACCCTTATGGTCAACGTAGGATATTTTTGTGGGTTTTCCATTGCATCAATTAGGATTTCTCTATTCATAACATTTACATTCAAATGATGGGCTCCCTGTGCAAAATAGCCGTCCAAAATAGTAACAAGATTACTTATTCTTATCTCTTCATCCTTACCCAATGCTTCGGGTACAATGGAAAATGTATTTGAAACACCGTCCTCACACACTGAACGATAAGGAATCTTGGCAACTGAGTTCAAAGAAGCTAATGCACCACTTTTATCTCTACCGTGCATAGGATTAGCTCCAGGTGAAAATGCTTCCCCTCTCCTTCTTCCATCAGGTGTTGTTCCTGTTTTCTTACCATAAACCACATTAGAAGTAATGGTTAGTACTGATAAAGTTTTATGAGCTTTTCTATAGGATTCATGCTTTTGGAGTTCATTCATAAATGTTCTTAACAATTCTACGGCTATATCATCAGCTCTATCGTCATCATTTCCATATTGAGGGAAGTCTCCTTCTATCTCAAAATCTACAGCTATGCCATTTTCTCTAATTGCCTTTATTTTAGCGTATTTAATTGCACTTAATGAATCACATGCCACGGATAATCCTGCCACTCCAAATGCCATTATCCTATCGACCTCTGTATCATGAAGGGCCATGAAAGAAGACTCGTATGCGTATTTATCGTGCATGTAATGTATTATGTTCATTGTATTTACATAAAGCTCTGCCACATATTCTAAAACCCTGTAGTAGTTTTTTCTTACCTTATCGTAGCACAACTGATCATCCTCAATTTTTTCGATTCCAGGTACTACTAATGCTCCTGTTATCTCGTCTATCCCTCCGTTTATGGCATATAAAAGGGCCTTAGCTATATTACATCTTGCTCCGAAAAACTGCATCTGTTTTCCTAATGCCATTGCAGAAACACAGCATGCTATACCATAATCATCTCCATAGACTGGTCTCATGATATCGTCATTTTCATATTGAATTGAATCACTTATTATAGACATTTTAGAACAATATCTTTTAAAGGCCCCTGGAAGCTTCTCTGACCATAATACAGTCATGTTTGGCTCCGGTGCTGGCCCTAGGTTACTCAGTGTGTGTAAAAATCTAAATGAATTCTTAGTTACAAGGGTATCGCCAGTTATTGTCATACCACCTATGACCTCAGTAATCCAGTTTGGATCTCCAGCAAACAATTCATTGTATTCTGGAGTTCTTAAATGTCTTGCCATTCTAAGCTTTATGACAAATTGATCGATTATCTCCTGGGCTTCTATTTCAGTTAGTATTCCATTTTTTAAATCCCTTTCAATATATATATCAATAAAGGTACTTGTTCTTCCCAGTGACATAGCTGCACCATTATTTTCCTTGATGCCTGCTAGATATCCAAAATATAAAAACTGAACAGCCTCTCTAGCATTTTCGGCGGGTTTAGATATATCAATACCGTAGGAATTAGCCATTTCTTTCATTTCCTTTAGTGCCCTTATTTGATCTGTTAATTCTTCTCTGATTCTAATCAGTTTTTCATTCATAGGGCCAGTTAAGTTTTTAAAGTCCTTTTGTTTCTCCTGTAATAAGAAATCTATCCCATATAAAGCTATCCTTCTATAGTCCCCTATTACTCTACCCCTTCCATAGGCATCGGGAAGACCAGTCAATAACCCTGCACTTCTTGCTTTTTTCATTTCATCGGTATATACATCGAACACCCCTTGATTATGGGTTTTTCTATATTCATTAAAAATAACTTTCATTTTTTCATCTAATTCATATCCATAGGATCTTAGGGCAGACTCTGCCATCCTTATACCACCAAAGGGATTGATCATTCTTTTCAATGGTTCATCCGTCTGCAGTCCAAATATCACTTCATTTTCTTTATCTATGTATCCCGGTTTAAAATTATCAATACCAGAAATATTCACCTGGTCAATATCCAATACTCCTTTTTCAAGCTCCTTTGCAAGAAGCTCATTGCATACGTCCCATAACTTTTTTGTTCTATCAGTGGTACCTTCTAAAAAGTTTTCATTACCTTCATAGGCAGTATGATTCTTAATAATAAATTCCCTTACATTTATATCCTTTGTCCAAGTTCCCCCATTAAATCCTACCCATTCCTTTTTCAACATATAAAAAAACCTCCTCGACTAAATAAGTATATAGTCCAGAGGCTTTACAAAAAATAAATAGACCCCCTGAACTTATCGCCCAGGCGGTCGGCATATCTTCAAATCACACTCCATGTGGTTAATTCCACTTCCGCCAGTCATGTGATCGATTTTAAATGTATATATTATCTTTTAATTGTATTATTATAATAACAACCATGAAGCTTTTTGTCAATATTATTGTATAGAATTCCTATGAAAAATTAATATAGCATACTTAAAAACCTCCTTTGTTTAGTTTACCAAGGAGGTTTTTAAGTGAAATGTTACTTCTTTTAAGAAATCCTATTTTTATACTTACAAATTACCGCTTTGATTGCTAAATAATCTATTTCCTCAGGAAGTTCTTCCTTTATAGGCTTTAATCTCTCACTTCCCACTGCTTGAATAGTATCTAAAATAAGGGATTCCTGGTGGGATGGAATAAACTCATCTAAATCCACCTCTAACCCTTCATCAGCACATCTTATAATATGATTATTTATAGTTAACTGCTTTATTTCCCTCTCCTTAGCAATATCCTTAAGTGATTTACCCTCACTATACATATTAAAGGTTATGATATGACTAGGTACCTTTTCTTCTTTAGATTTTTCCTTCTGCTCTATATTGTCCGTTGATTCCTTCATCTGTATACCATGTTCTTTTATATATTCACCAATAACATTTAAAAACTCATCGCCGTATTTTTCCAGTTTTGATTCTCCTACACCCTTTATTCCAAGCATAGAAGTATGATCTTGGGGATAATATTTACTCATTTCACGCAGTGTGCTATCTGAGAAAACAATATATGGTGGTACATTGTCCCTATTTGAGATATCCTTTCGTAGCCCTCTAAGCACTTCAAATAGAGAGTCGTCTTCCACAGCTTTTTCCTTTTTCTTCTGAATCCTTTGAAATACTTTTTCATTTCCTTTCAAAACTGATACCGCCTTATTTTTCAGCTTAACGACTGGATATTGATCCTGTGTAAGTCCTATATATCCTTCAGCAATCAATACATTTATAATGTCCTTTATCTCCTTTTCCCTATACTCCTTCATAATTCCATAGGTAGATAAGCTGTCAAATCCAAACTCTCTCACCCTTTTATTCTTAGAACCCCTAAGCACCTGGGCAACTAAAGTTGTCCCAAAACGCTCTTTCATTCGATAAATGCAAGAAAATATCTTTTGGGCTTCTATTGTGATATCCGTAAGCTCACTGTCATCTTTACAGGTACTGCAATTTCCGCATTCATCATCAATATGTTCCTCACCAAAATATTCTAATATATACTTCCTTAAACATTTAGATGTATGACAATAATCCACTACAGTTTGCAACTTTTTATACTCGTTTTTCTGCCTAACCTCGGATACTATGCTTTGTTCTATCATATACTTTTGAAGTAGTATATCCTGGGGAGCATATAGCAAAATACATTCACTTGGTTCTCCGTCCCTGCCTCCACGACCGGCTTCTTGATAATATGCTTCCATACTTTTAGGAATGTTATTATGGATTACATATCTTACATTTGATTTGTCTATGCCCATTCCAAAGGCGTTTGTGGCAACAATAATATTTACATCATCATATATAAATTGATCTTGACTTTGTTTTCTATCTATAACGCTCATTCCTGCATGATATTTTCCTACTTTATAACCTTGCCTGCTAATGATTTCATATAAGCTCTCTACCTCTTTTCTAGTAGCAGCATATATAATACCTACTTCTTCTCTATTATTTTCTATATAATTGATTATAAAATCCTTTTTGTTTACTCCCCTTTCCACAGCAAAATACAGATTCTCACGATTGAAGCCGGTTACATAAACATTGGGATTGCTTAAAGCCAGAAGCTCTATGACATCCTTCTTTACGCCTTCCGTGGCAGTAGCTGTAAATGCAGAGACAATGGGTCTACTATTGAGTTCATTTATAAAGCCTGGGATGCACCTATAGCTTGTCCTAAAATCATGTCCCCATTGGGATACACAATGGGCTTCGTCCACAGCCACTAGAGAAATGTCTAAAAAGTTTAGCATCTGTCTAAAGCCCTCTGCTTCTAATCTCTCCGGGGCAATATACAAAAGTTTTATTTCACCATTTCTGGCTTTATTGATTCTATCTTGAACCTCGCTGAAACCTATAGAACTATTTATGAAAGTAGCTGGCATTCCTATGTTTTTCAGTCCATCTACTTGATCCTTCATAAGAGAAATGAGTGGAGAAATTACAAGGGTAAGTCCTTCAAGTAAAAGACTGGGAATCTGGTAACATATAGATTTACCAGCCCCAGTGGGCATTATAGCAAAGGTATCTTTACCCCTTAAGATACTATCTATTATCTTCTCCTGTCCCCTTCTAAAACTATCATATCCATAATATTTTTTTAGTATTTTTTTTGCATTTTCAAGCATTCAGATATACTCCCTTTTTATAGATTCTATTAATAATAGTATATCATTTATAGATAACTAATTAAATGGATATAGCTTGGACAAAATAAAAGCTACTCTACTGGTATATATGTTTATTAAGATTTATTAGGGGTAAACCTCTGGGGGAGCAAAGATTGCAGAAAAACCAGATGATCATTTACCTTAATCATCTGGTTTTGTATTACCTTGGCTCTGGAACAACTAAAGCTTCTAGGCTTGGGGCTCCTCCTGCCAATCCAGCTGCATAGATAGTATAATAATTGTTTGGATTTAATTGAACATTGGGAACCGTTAGGACTACGTCATCGGTTCCGGCTAGACGAACCTCAAAAGTATATGTTCCTGGAGGAACACAAGCATAGTCTGTTATATCCTTATAGCTAATATTGCTAAATACCTTTCTACCATCGGATAATGTTATATCAACAGCTGGAGCATTCGGTGAAAGGTGTACAAATCTTATACAAGGTCTACCAAAGCTTTGTGCAGTATAGGGTTCTGGAATAGGATATAGACTTATATTAGGCAGTTCTCCAACAACTCCCACATTAAAGGCTGTTCCTTCTGGAATATATAAATCTCCATCTAAAACTGGGTCTGTAGTCTCGCCCGCTGGGAAAATCTTAATATTATATTTGCCTGGGTCAACGGATAAATAGGGTGTAATGTCCTTATAAGCAAGATTCTCAGCAATAAGGTTTCCATTTGCATATACGTCTACCGCCGGTGCATTAGGTGAAGCATGGAATAACCTAATAAAGGATTTTTGTGTAGGTGTTGTTCTTCTATACCATCCTCTAGGACTGATTGGTAGCATATATGGATATGGGTATGGATAATATTGCATATCTTCATTTCTCCTTTCAATCGCTAACTACTATCATGATATGAAGGAGCTTTGTATTTGTGCATGAATTGAATATATAAAACTACTCTGAAGATTATTTAAACATTCTTCAGAGTAGTTCATTTATAAGCTGTTGATTAAAATATTATTAAATTGGTTTAATCTAAATACCTTATTTAATAATTAAATGGTATAGCCTATAAATCATAACAGCAATTTGAACCCTTGTGGCCTTTGCATTTGGTATAAAGTCTTCTTTCTTGTCTTCATTGATTATTCCTTCCCTAATACCAAAGGCTATGGATGGTTTTGCCCACTCTGCTATATTATCTCTTTGTGAATATCCTTTTAATTCTTCTAAACTGGCTTCCTTATAGCCTTTTTGAACAAGTATTCTTTCCATTACTGTAATAGCTTCCTGACCCGTTATATTTCCTTCTGGATTAAATTCTTCATGGGATATTCCTTCCATCAAACCATTTTCGTAGGCGGCTGCAACTTCTTCATAGTACCATTTATCATTTGTTATATCTTTAAATGGTATGTCCTTATTTTCAGCTTTATATTTTAGCATTCTTGTCATCAATGTCGCAAATTCTGCCCTTGTTATTTTGGCATTTGGATCGAACTTCTCTTTATCCCTTCCCTTTATTACTCCCTTGGCGGCCATTGCTTCTATTTCATTCCTTGCCCAGCTAACTTTTCCGAGATCATTAAAGCCCATACTAGCTTCTTTGGCAAAGTACTTACTAAAATGATTTGTAATAAATTTGACTGTTTTGGTTTCTGCATCGTATATTCCACCAACTGCCTCTATTGTCCCGTCATCCCTTAGGAGATATACTGTTACCTGTTCTTCATAGGATACTTTTTCTTTGTATGGAATACTTACCTCTATTGGCTCTTCAAAGGTAGATATTTTTTCACCTGCGATTTTTGCATCTAAATCCACTATTATACTTCCCTTAAGTATTGTATTCTCTGATGTTTTTAATATTTCACCTTCATCTGATATTTTTGCATTTAAACTTATTTCTTTCTCCTTTATACTGTCTTTAAAAGCATTAGGAGTTATGTTAAATGATGCTACATCTGTTTGTATTTCTATATTATTTATTCCTGCTTTCGCCACTGAATCAAGTATTCCCGATGGAAGAATTGTCTGTACTTCTTCTATTCTCCTTGTTGGTATCTTTATTGTTATTTTCCTTTCAAGCCTTTTATTTTTCTCTATATTGTTATTTTTTAGTTTTTCTTCTAGGTCTTTCACTCTTTCCATTAGACCTTCTGCTGATTCTGTAATTAATCTTGTACCTACACTTACTATTACCCTATCTCCTTCTTTACTTATATCCCTATCTTTAACTTCTTTTATAGATGATTTATTTATTGCCCCTTCCACTGCTTCAATGATTTCTAGTTCTAGTTTGTTTGAATTTTCTTTTCCTATGTTATTTTTTATTTCCCCAGATATTTTTATGATTTCGTCAAGTATATTATCTATTTCCTTTAAGTCCTTTTGCCTATCCATTAATTTCATTATTGTTTCTATTACTGCCCCTGCCGCTTTGTCTATTTGGGTTTTAATTTTTTTGTCCTTTACTATTTGTGATGATTTTTTTAGGGCTTTCATTAGGTCGATAGTTTCTCTTAATACTTCTTTCCTGCATTTTTCCGTATCTATTCTATTCTCAGCTTTTCCAATTGCCCTTGCCATATCTTCTATGTCTTCTACTAATTTTTTTGCTGCTTCTTCTGATTTTAATTTATTAACATTTCCCTTTATTTTATTAACACCCTTCTTTAAAGCATCTAAAATTTCTTCTTCCGTTGCATACTCATCATTTATGATGTCTAATAGGCCATCTCCACCTATCAAATCAGGATTTTCCCATCCACCTACTGTAAACCATAGCCTTATCCTATCTCCATCTTTTATATATTGATCCTGTACACTAGGCCCGAGCTTTCCATTTATTTCGTACATCCATCCCGATTTTTCATTAATTTCCTTCTCCCTATATCCTCCTATCATGGCGAAATACAATCTCCATCCATAATCTTGAAAATCATAATTAATGCCTTTCTTTTCTAAGGCCCTCACCACTGCATGGGCAACCGTTGGCTTATGGAACTTATCTGCATACCAATCATTGGTTGGCTTTGCTGTCGGCCCAGTTCCAGGTCTTAGGTACGGTTGAAGATCGAATATATCAGTGGTTACTTGATAGTTATTTAGAATTTTTTTGCCTCTGTATCCTTCTATTGTTACTTTTACGGTTACTTGGTCCTCCGGCTGTAGGATTTCTTCTTTTACAAATACTTCTTTACTCTCCGGTCTCACTAGCCCCTTAGTTTTACAATATATTCCTATCCAATATGAACCTGTTTTGTCTATTACTAATTTTCCTCTACCATTTTCATCAGTTGATATTCCCGTAGACACCAATGGAGATATACCAACAGGATCAATAAATATTTCTTCATTAGGTATTGGGTTACCATAATCGTCTTTAATAATTACTTGAAATTCTTTATCTACCTCTACTTCCTTTGGTATATATATGGTTGCAGTCCTAGTACAAGTACCATTACCTGTGAAAATAATGTAATCTCCATCCTTTAAAGGTATATCAAAATCATTTGCCCTAGTATAAAGTCCCCAATAGGGGTTGCCTTCCACCCCGTCAATGGCCTTTGGGGCATCTATTATGTTTTTTCCTTCATCAAAGGTAAGATCATGCTTATACTTTTTCAATATATCATTGGGATAATCTCCTGCATAAACCTTGCCCATGCAATGAGGTAATATTGGAGAATTTGGACCTTCGATTCTAAAGTCTACTGTGATCTCCTTTTTATTATACAAATGTATTTCTTCAGCCGACGGTCTTATAATTGCATTTCCCCTAGCACTTATAAGAAACTCACCTTCTTCATTAATAGTAACCCATGCTCTTCCATCTACTCCTGTTTTTATACCAGTATCTGCAGGTAGCCCGTCGGCTTTACTATAAATTATTTCTACTCCAGCTATAGGTTGATTGTTTGAACCATATACATAAACAGGGAATTTCTTACCTACTCCTAGCTCTTTTGTTGGAACATTTATTGTTGTGTATACTGGATTAATGATTGATTCATCGGCTAGAATAATTTCTTCCTCTCCATAAAGGATATCAGTCGGCAAAGAATTAGTCTTTAGTGTCTTATCTTTAAATACTAACCATTGCCAGCCTTTTTCACCATTGATGCTGGTTATATTGTTATTAGCTCCCTCATGATAAATATTTGCTTCTTCTAATGCATGAGTAACTGCATCATATAATGTTGTCTCACCTGACGTAATATTTACACGGGTTAGAGGAAGTAGGGTTTTATTTTTTCCCTCTATCCTTACTGTAACATCTGCAATATTTTTATTATATGGTATATGATAGAAGATTGTTGATTTTCCATTTTTGTAGAAGTCTTTTAAGGCTGCGAGGGCTTGTAGGGCTTGTTCTGTAGCTATATTATTACTACCGGTCCCCTTTGTGTGTTCAAAACTTCCATCGGATAATTGATTGTTAAGCATAGCTGATACGGGATTACCATAACCCCTTATAAATGCACTATCCTGTGGATCGATTCCTAGAGCCGTAAGACCCATTATAATTTGTGCTGTAGATTCTGTATTTGTTATATCAGTTCCAAAACAATCGAAGCCACCATGTTCATTCTGCTGTTTTTTTAGCCATTCTACAGTTTCATTTACGGATTCCTTAACATTCTCTCTATCCTTATATGGTGCCAAAGCGTAAAGTGCCATGCCTGTAACATCGATATCAGTATCTTCTCCATCAACAGACCATCCAGCTCCATCTTTATGTTTTAATAGATAATCTATTAGAAATTCTTGAGTGAAATATCCCTTGTCTTCCGGTACTTCTGCCTCTGCTGCATCTAAAGCAATAAGAGCCCATACAGCAGCATTATTTCCCTGCCCTAAACTGCCATAGCCATATATTTTTTCTATAAGGTTCATTTCCCCAAAATTATGTGGATCATATCTTCCAGAAAGTATTCCTAGTGTTGCCTTCACATAATCAGTAATCAACTCAAATTCATCATTTGCACTTATTGTATTCCATAGACTATCTATATAGCTTCTTCCATCGGATAGATATGGACTTTTATTTATGTTCTCTCCAGCGGCACTTAGGCCAAATGCTATCCAATCCCCTTGTGGAATACCTTTTTTCTTATAATAATTGATAGCTGATTGTGTTTTTTTGTCTATTTGATCCTTTGATATATTATGTGCATTGGCATCTACTACAATTATGGGAAAAACTTTTTCTATTTGAGGGTTAGTAATAGATGTTGCTACTATATTTGTTCTTCCAGTGCTTATTCCTTTTACATGCCCCATATCGTCCACGGTAGCTATCTCTTCATTTTGGATAGACCATGTAACTCGTTCATTATGCATAATACTTCCAAACTGGTTATATACGTCTGCCTTTAAATCAAGAATTTCATTTACAATTATACTTTCTTTATCTGCAGTAATTTTAATTTCATCTATCCTAATTTCCTGATTATTTTCGAAGTTGAATTTAACTAAGCTGTCTCCATTTTTACCATATGTACCTATGATATATAGGCTGTCTTTAGTTTTGTTTAAAAAAGTATTTATGAATTGTCCATATTTATCTTTATCGTAGCTTACATATTGTATAACATTTCCCTCAGGATTTATTCTTAACACCTTACTTTTAACAGCCGTTAAATTGAAATGCTTTTTTTCATATTCAACGGCAACTACACAAATATTCCCTTCATCATCGACTATAAATGATCCCATTGGCACTAAAATATGAATATCGTCAGTCAGGTTATTTAGTTTCTTTTTCCATAACTCTTTACCTTGATTATCAAGAGCACAAAACGAATAATTGTTTTTGCTTTCTTCTAGTATAAAGTATAATCTTTCTTTATTATCTAATATAATTTTAGGATTACTTGCTAAATCAGTACCCCTTAAACCATAATACTTCCACTTAATTATTCCATTTTCTACAGCACATACTCCTCTAAACTTATTTAGTTCTTCACTGAAGTATAAATATACCACACCATTATCATCAACTTGCATATTCCCATTACCAAAAGTTATATCTTCAATGACATACTTACTTATTTCATTACCTTTATCACTTATTGTAGTTAATATACTATCTCCATATTTTTGTGCTACACAGATAATATTCTCCTCATTATCTAATTCAAAGGAATAAAGTTCATTGTTAAATTCTATATCCCATTTTTTATTACCATCGCTATCTATTGCATATAACCGAGAATGGTTACCGCTTGCAACTGCAAAATATACTGTTCCATCACAACTTTGCTCTATATTATCTATATAACTTCCAGCAATGTTATCACTCTTATACTCCCATTTAATAGTCTTATCAGTATTAATAGCTTTTACTTCATAATCATCATGTTTATCCCTTACCAAGCAATAGATAGTATTATCTTGACCAGTTTCAATATAATCAATATATGTTCCTAGATTCAATCGCCAATTTCCCATTTCATCATTGCGATTTATAGATACTAGTTCATTATGACCATTTATCGCTTCAATATAATAGATTTCTTCATTATTCCCCTCAGCCATATATTGAGATAATCTATTGCTATTGACATGCCATTCATATCCAAATGATGGGACCACATGTAATTTACGTGTGTGGGTCATTTCTTGGGTACTTCCTTCTATGTTAGTAGTTCCACAAGACAAAGCAGTTACTCTTCCTTTTTGATTCACTGTTGCTATGCTTTCATTTGAGCTTGCCCACTTTATATCTCCTAGTTCAATAGCATTATCATATTGATTAACAGGTGATAATGTCACAGAACCTGGAAAAGCCGTTACTGCTTCTTTAGGAAATATATCTCTATATACACTGGGTCCTTTTTTCACCTTATATGTTATCTCTCCCGTTACTCTAACATCTGTACAAGATATTACATCTAGGTAATATATTCCCTCGGATTTAGGATTAAGCAACCCTGTATGATCTATAGTCGAAAAATAATTTATTATACTATACCAAATTACTTCCTCATCAGCCATTAGGTTTCCATATTGGTCAAGCACTTCTACTTGGAATTGATACGGTACACCATATTCTACGGTTAACTCATCCGTAATTTCCTCACCATTTTTATCTAATATTTTGATAATAGTTGGCGTTGAAGGTTTTGCTATAACTTCTACTGTTGTCCGGTCAATTATATTTGTTCCTTTTATATTTACGCTTATTTCTACCTCTCCCGTTTTTTTGCAAATCAACGTTCCATTTTTTTTATCTACTTCGACAATTGAGTTGTCTGAGCTTACCCATTCAAGTTCTTCTCCTATCATAACTTTTCCATCTATATTCCTTACAGCAACAGCTAAGGTTTCATTTAAATTTACTCCTAGCTTTTTATTTTTTTCTATTATCTCTATAGAAGCTGGATGTTCAGTATGCCTTCTTTTAATTTTAGCCCCTATAACGTTTGTTGAGTAGCTTTTAGCTCCTAGGAGAACATTGCCATCTATATAGATATTGTTATAATTAGGCATAGTCCCTCCAACTGGAAGTATTTCTGACACTTTATTTCCATATGGGCCTATAACAAATAATGCTCCTCCTCCATCAATTGTTTCTGGATAATAGGCATACCCTTCATGATCTATTACCAAATCATCAAATTCATGATTACTATCTTTATAAATGTAATTCTCAGTACCATTAGAATTAATCGCGATTATTTCACTTTTATCAATATCATTGTTACAAATAACTACATATACTGTATTGTCAACACCTAAGTTAATTGAAACAATATCATAATCATGAGGATTAGTTTTTAATATATAATCATTCATAGGATGGTCTTTTACTATGGTCCCATCAGATGAATTTAATACTTTAATAGTACAATTGTTATCTACAACATATACGTTCCCTTTATTATCTACTACAGGCGTCAATACTCCGTCATTTGTTATATAGCTCCATTTTTCGATTCCATCAGAATTTAATACCTGTATTTTACCGTCTTTTATGCTTGAATTTTTTCCTTTAATAGCTATATATATATTATTATTCTTATCTTTAATTGGAGGTTGCTCTATTCTATAGTCTTCCAATTTTCTATTTAGCCCATGTTTGTTGATTATATAGTGCCATTTTTCATTCCCATTTTTTGTGTATCTGTATAAACCTTTTTTTGATGTTATCACTATTTCATCATCTATTATTATTGGGTTAGTCTCAGATAGCCCTGATTCATTAATTCTCTGCTTCCATCTTACTCTTCCATCATCAGGACTTATTGCGAAAAGCTGTGTTTCAAATTTTGAGTTATTAAAATCCTCTATTTTGGTTTGAATATATACTGTTCCATCGTCTCCATATGCCGGAATATATGGTTTATTACTAGTGTGTATATCATCTATTCTAGTATTCCATATCTCATGCCCGTATAAGTCAAATGCATATATTCTAATACCATCCTCGTCCACCTGTCCCTTAGCACCATTATCTCTAATTGCATATACTACTCCATCGTTCATACCTGCAGATATAAAATCTTGCATTCCAGTAGAAACTGCTTCTCTCCTAAGAAAATCTAGTTTTATTTCTAAACCATATTTTCCCAATTCATCTACGTTGAAACAAATTGTTATTAAGTCCTTAATTCTTTCTGATTCGTCATAACATACTTTTATTTTATAGGAATTTCCAATTGCTAACTTATTGTTTAAGTGTATTATTATTTTTCCCTTGTCATAGTCATCTAGTTCCGCTAAGTCCGCTCCTGTTCCTTCAGTTATTAATTCCTGACCCTTGTATAAATATATATATAATCCATTTATATAATCTTCGTCAACATCTTGACTCATTCTCATAAATATTTCATCTTCTGGTGATATTGTTCTTCCATCTATTGGACTCTCAGCCCCTATGGTTTGGAGCTTTGTATCAAATGTCCATATTATATTTTCGTCCAACACTTCTATTTTTTCACCATCTCGGAATTCTATGGATTCTTTTGCTATATCTATTTTGTATACATGCCCTTCTTTTAACTCTATACTATTCCCATTTTCATCTTTTAGATGTACTTCTAATTTTTGCGGGTAATCTTGATTAAGTATTAATTCATGTTTAGACCTACTTCCATAGATGTCATTTGCTTTTCCATCATTATCCTCATCATAAAATACTAATACTTTTACTGGTATATGGGCATCTCTTAATTGTATCTTTTTATTAAATATCACATTTATTTCTGTATTCTTTTCTACTCCACTAGCTTTATCCAATGGTACTAGACTTTCTACTGCTAAGGGCTGCTGTATTGTATCAAATTCCCATGCAATTCCATCTAACTTTTTTCCACTATCTTTGAATTTTATAATACCTGTTGGTATTCCCGCTCTATAATAATAGTTTTTATCTAATGTTATTGTTTTACCATCAGCCCATCTAAATACTCCTATTGTAGCTTCTCCATTACTATCATTTTCTAATTCCAATAAATACTCTTTTTCTCCATAAATATCATATATATCCTTATATAGCTTTCCATCTTTTGATCTTGATATCTCCGTATAGAGATCATTTTCACCTTCTAAGCTTTCTACTGCTTCATTAAATTTTATCTTTATTTCGCTTCCCTCTTTTACTCCACTGGCCTTATCTGATGGTGTTAGGCTTACCACTGCCAATTTTGTTACTTCTTCTCCTAGCAATTCCGAATTATTCTCATTCTTTATTTCTTCTATTGTATTTTCTTTATTCCCTTCTTGCGTTGTAGCTTCTCCTACCTTAATTTCTATTATTTGAGTTGCTTCAGAATTCTTATTTGATTTAACCTTTATGGTCACACTCCCAACTTGGACTCCTGTTACTTCTCCCGTTGTTTCATCGACTTTTGCCTTTGTTTCATCTTCACTACTCCAAGTTATTTCTTCTCCTTCTATTTCCTCCCCATGTTGATCCTTGACCACCGCTGTTAGTTCTATTGTGTTCCCTACTTCCACAGTGGTTTCTCCACTTATTTCTATGCTTGCTACTTCCCTTGCTTCTACTTTTTCTACACTAATTTCTATTGTCTGAGTTACCTCAGGATTTGTATTTGATATAGCCTTTATAGTTAAATCTCCAGCTTCTAATCCTGTTACTTCTCCCGTTGTTTCATCGACTTCTGCCTTTGTTTCATCTTCACTACTCCAAGTTATTTCTTCTCCTTCTACTTCCTTGCCATGTTGGTCCTTGACTACTGCTGTTAGTTCTATTGTGTTCCCTACTTCTACAGTGGTTTCTCCACTTATTTCTATGCTTGCTACTTCTCTTGCTTCTACTTTTTCTACATTAATTTCTATTGTCTGAGTTACATCTGGATTTGTATTTGATGTAGCCTTTATAGTTAAATCTCCAGCTTCTAATCCTGTTACTTCTCCCGTTGTTTCATCGACTTCTGCCTTTGTTTCATCTTCACTACTCCAAGTTATTTCTTCTCCTTCTATTTCCTCCCCATGTTGATCCTTGACTACTGCTGTTAGTTCTATTGTGTTTCCTACTCCTACAGTAGTTTCTCCACTTATTTCTATACTTACTATTTCTAATAAATCCTCAGCTACTATAGGAGATGTCATTGATAGCAGCATTGATAATATTATAAATATACTAACAGTCTTCCTTATTTTTAAAGCCTTCACTAAAAATCCCCCCTGTATGCTTTAGAATATATATTTTTTGTCTAAATCTATTATATTTTGTATATATAATTTTAAAAAATAAATGTGACATTTATTCTTATTGTATATGTTCTAATTATTTGTTTTGATTATAATTACTAAAAAGCAAATAGAAGCTATAGCTTCTATTTGCTTTTTAGTGAAAAAATTCTACTTAAGTTTCTTTACCAACTAGATTTTACAAATTTTATAGAATCATTATTACTTAATTCAGTGGCTGAAGCTGTATGTGTTCCATATTGAGTATTTAAATAGTATTCCCAATAATAATCGTTACCAATCTTAAGTACATAACTACCCTGAGAATCAAGCTTCACATTAGCTGATACCCAATCCCAATCCCAATTAGCATCATCCACATCGGTACATCCATCTGAATCATTTTGTAATTCTAATGCAAAAAGTAATGCATGAAGCCCTGATGGACTATATTGTAATACATCGGCATCATCAAAGCCCTGCCCAAATACATCATCTAAATCAAATTCTTCTACTGTAAGATTTGATTTTGTGAAATCTCCTACAGTATCTCCATCCACCTTAACAGAAATTCCTGTTACATCACCTGTATATGTGGTTCCTTCCACTACAACATAGCATGTAACAGAAACTGGATTATCATCTGGTGTATCATAAGTTATTGTAATTGTAGCATTTCCACTTCCCATAGTCTTTATTGTGACTTCATCTGTATCTTCTAATTTACTTACAGTTTTTCGTCCTTTTTTAAATTTAACTACACTATCATCTGAAGTTTCCCAAGTCAAATATTCTTTTTCAATATCTGTAAATCCATGCTTAACATACGAAGAGTCTAATCCAACAGCTTTTACATATTCTGTAATACCTATGCCTTGTTTAACTATAGTAAAATCATCACCATCTGCCAACGTAATATACGGATAAGTAGTACACCCATCATCTGCAAATGCAGGCACTGCTAATACGGTTACCATCATAAATACAACTAATAACATACTCAAACCTTTTTTCATCAACATTCATCTCCTTTGTATTTCTTCAATTTTAAAAATTAAAATTTAGTGTATAATACTAATAACTTAAAGCTATAAACCTTTCCCTTCATTCCCCCTTTATGATATGTCACCAGTGACTTGGTTTTATAAACAAAAAGACACTACCACATATACATTGGTAGTGCCTCCAGTTTTCTTGGTCAGCGCTTTTTTTTGATTATAACTTTATGGATTTTTTTAGTTCCTCTACCCTTATGGGCAAGGCATCCTGTATAACGACCTTTAATTCTCCATACCCTGTATTTCGAATCAACTCAATTAAATGCTTCTCCTTTTCACTTACAAGTATTTGACTTTGGTTCTTACTCAAAATGGTATCCCCCTTTGTTTTGTCGATAATTACCATTTGGAATTACATTAAGTCTTTTTAATACTTAGCAAATCATTTTTACTGGACTCTATGTTTATTAAATTAATCCAAAATAATAAACCCTAACCTCCAATGGAAGTTAGGGCTTTTATGGTATAATTTCTATGTATTACCATAATATCTGTAGACAGCTAATATAAATCTACTGTTCTACATATTGCCTTTCATCGGAAGGTATAATGCAAAGCTGCTTAGGCAGGTCTCCTGACTTATGGATCATTGCTCTTCTTGGCCTTCCCAGAAAATTTCCAGTGGCATACGAAAGAATTACTTCCCATTTACAGTGGCCGGACCGCTCTGGACTTTCACCAGATTCCCTTTTAATCTTTGTAATCAATAGAACAAATTGCATAATTACTTTCTACAAAATCATCTACTATATATGGTTTTAAAAGCCACAAAGCTATACCACATATATTATGCAATTCTGCCAAGTCAGAGTCATGCAATTTTCTCAATATCCAAAGAACCTAAATAGTATACTATATATAATTTTAAGTTTTAATAATAATCTTAGTACTTGTTCAATATAAATTATAACTATATTTCCATAAAATATCAATTAGTTTTCCCTGATTTTCATGAAAAATCGTATGTCAAATTGTGACATTATTCTTATTTTATACAAGCAAGTTCCCTACTAATCATATATCAATCTGTCTTAGGTAATGTAAAATAAAATTCAACTCCATCCTTAGTATTCCTTAATCCATAACGGCTTTCATGGAGTTCTAAGATGTTCTTTACAATATTTAGTCCTAATCCAGTTCCCCCATATAATCTACTTCTTGAATGCTCTACACGGTAAAATCTATCCCAAATCTTATCTATCTCCGATTCTGGTATATGGGCCCCCGTGTTTTCTATATAAAAGAATATCAACTCTCCATCTTCTTCTATCCTTATGTTTATCCTTTCCCCAAGTTCAGAGTATTTCACTGCATTACTAAGGAAGTTATCTATAACTTGACATATCTTAGCCTCATCCCCATATACCTTTAAATGCTCACATAAACAACTGATCTTTATATTTTTTTCATGGAGTATATGTATATATTTTTCCATAACACCATTTGTCAAATCATCAATATAAAACTCTTTCATACTCAGTTTATATCCTACATCCTGTAGCTTAGAAATGGTAATCATATCGATGACAAAGGCGTCCATCTTTTCTATTTCGTCAATTATTACATCTAAATAATAGTCCTTATTTGATTCATCTACCCCTTCCTTTATTCCCTCCGCAAAACCCCTCATGATCCCTAGTGGAGTTTTTAGCTCATGGGACACATCTGCTATAAATCGTCTTCTCTTTTCTTCCTGTCTTCTTTCATTTTCAATATCATCTACTAATTTTTCATTAGCTCTTTTTAAGTTTTCTAAGCTATTACTTAAGTTTGTTGACATAGTATTAATATTTTTAGATAGATTTCCCAATTCATCCTTACTATCTATCTTACATTTTACTGAAAAATCTAGATTGGCCATCTTTTCGGCTACCCGGTTTATCTCTAGTAAAGGACTAGTAATCATTTTAGAATATATGAAGGCCAGTATAATAGTAAATATAAGTGCAAATATAAATACATATATATTAAATTCTTCAATAATATCTATGGCTTCATTAATAGGCTGCAATGATGTTATTACACAGGCAAAAAGCTTTTTCCCATCATCCTCTATGAAGGGTTTTATAAAAATTCTATTTCTATTATTTGTATTTGGATCAATAACCTCATAGTTTAATATATAATCATCTTTAACATCATTTATGGAAAACTTATTTGTCAAGAAGACATTTTCTATTTCCTTTATAAGGACACTATTTTTATAGGAAATATATTCATTTTCTTTACTATTAGCCCTATTGTTAATATAAACTATCTCTCCCCTAACCTCTATTATATCTAAATTTCTAGGAAATTTATTATTATTTAAATCCCTATATACACATTTAATTAATTCAGTATCATAATATTTTTCCCCACTGGAGTCTATCTTGAGAACATCTCTAAACCTTTTTTCCTCACCAAGTACCGTCCCATTTATTTTTATTTTATCTCCTATCCCAGGTTTAAAGTTAGTATGATCTATCAATTCACTTAAGTGTGCAGTATAAAACTCCCCCACTTCAGTTCTAATTATTAAGTTGTCGCCATATTTATTATTATTCTTTATTTTACCAGTGTCATCTACTAGAATCATTGGAGAATTATTTTTTTCAATAAACAAATCCACTTTTTCTATGGTTTCCTTTAATGTCCAATTCTCCTTCAAATAATCTGCGCTAAATATTTCAATATCATTTCTTACTGTTTCCATTTTTTTATTGATATAAAATTCTTCCAAAAAAAGGCTTTCTATTAATGAGCTGCATCCCAACAGGACAATAAAAAACACTAAGGTCATTCCAAATAGTTTATATACTATGGTATTTATTTTCATTATACTACCTCAAACTTGTATCCTACTTTTATTAATGTATGTATATATTTAGATTTATCCATTAATTTTTTTCTTAATTTTTTTATATGATTATCCACCACTCTTGAATCCCCTATATATTCAAATCCCCAAACATTATTGAGTATTTGTTCCCTAGAAAGTACTCTTTTTTCATTTTCTATCATATAGATCAATAAATCATATTCCTTTGGAGTCAAGTCAATTCTTTTATCATCTACATTTACTGTCATTGATTGCTTATTGATTTTGATCCCCAGTATATCAATGAATTCATTTGTACCATTATTCCCTAAGGTTCCTTCTGCCCTCATCAGTAAATTTTTTGCTTTAGCTATTAAAACCTTAGGACTAAATGGTTTAGTCATATAGTCATCTGCCCCTAGCTCATATCCCATGAGCTTGTCATCTTCATCGGTCCTAGCTGTTAATAGAATTATGGGAACATCTAATTTTTTTCTTATCCTTCTACACACAGTCCAACCATCTATTTCCGGTATCATTATGTCTAATATCACTATATCTATTTTTTCATCCTCTAAGATTTCTAGTGCCTCTCTTCCATTGGAGGCTTCTAGAACTTGAAATCCACTTTTGACAAAAAAAGCCTTAGTTATCTCCCTCATTCTTGCTTCATCTTCTACGATTAATACTGTTTTATTCAAATAAAAGCCCCCCTTTATAGGGATTTAAGTAGAAACTTTAATTTATATACATTAAAAATCCCTGTAAACATGGTATATTCTCATAGTTATAAATGAAGTTCTCCTATATAAGCCCTATATAAATAAATAATATTAATAGTTACAAGAACATCCCCCTATTTAGTTTAAGTAAGGGAATGCTCTTGGCTTAAGCTATCATAAAATCATCAAATACTAATCATCATCTTCGTCATCATCATCGTCATCCATTTCATTATATAGCTCTCTAATTTTTTCCAAATTTTTATTATTTCTGCCCTTATAGTACTCCTTGTGCTTAGGAAAATAGTCTAAAAGCATTTCTTCAATCTCATCTAGATAATCATCTCGGTCTATATCATTATCTACCTTCTGTACTTCCTTAGTAAGCTTTTTAAGTTTTTCTATATTCTTGTTACCAATAACATCTATAACCTCTTCTTCGTTTAAGAATCTATTAAATTTTTCTGAGTCTAAATATACTGATTTGGTATTATATATATCATTTTTTGTATAAAACAAATACTGTTGTTCCTTTTTATTGTAGGCTGATTTTATTAATAAATTTAAAGCATTTCTTTCTTGCTCAAATTCTAGTTTTAATTTTTTATATTCTTCATACTTTTTAACATTACTTTGTATTTTCTTTGAGTCTTTAATTATATCAATATCCCTGTATTCCATTAAATTCAGTAATTTTGTATATGTAGCTTCCATTTCTTTATATTTTCCCTCTACTAATACTTTAAAGGCCTCTCTTTTATTCTCTGGCATTAAAGCTATAAAATCCTTTAGTTCTAACTCATATGCTTTATCAAAGGTTAAAAATCCATATCTATAGTCTCTACTCTGACTATATTGGTTTACATCATCAACAAAATCATCTATAGCTTCTTCGATTTCACGAAAGTCGTCATCATCTTCGTCGTCTTCATGTTCTTCATAATATTCCTCTAATATTTCCATTGCTTCGTCGGCTAAATCAGTTACTTCATCCCATTTCTTATCGGCATTAAAATACTTCATTTCCTTTTCTAGATTATATGCTTCCTCATACAACCTTTGTATTTCATTTAAGCTTTCATTTACTCCCTTTCCTTTAACATCATCAACCCATGTACTAACCATCTTAAATGGTTTAGGGGTGAAGTATTTTTCATTCACCTCACTAGCAAAGCATATGCTTGTCACTAAAACTAACTGACAAGTTGCAACTAAAAAACCTTTCAAAATCTTTTTTCTCATCATGTCTTTCACCTTCCATTTTTTTATTTTTTACTGTAACTAAAGTATAATATACTCATGTGTTTTCTCTGTATCCATGACAAGTTTTCTAGATATTTTTTGAATACCCTTTCAAAAATGATTATATCATATATAAAATATGTAATCCTGTCATGAGTCAAAGCCCATAATATTATTAATCTATACTACATGATTTCCCTTACAACATTATAATTTTCATCTTTGCTTTTTTCAAATCCTTGAAGTGGAGTATTTAAATCCTTATCAGCTTTAAAGCCTATAAAGCCAGCCCTTAGCTTTTCTATAATATCCTTAGAAATTCGAGGACTAGCTGCTATTGAATCCTTTGGAATATTTTCAATTGATTCGATTATTCTGAGATTCTCCGTTGATAATCCCTTTGCTCTCAAACTATCAATGGCTTCATCGTAGGTGGCACCAGCGTCTAGTTCTCCACACAACACCCCTTTAATAACATTATCATGGTTTCTCATAAAGCTTGTCTTAGAGAAAGTCATATCCGGATCTATGTGGTTTAATTTCATCATATGCCTTGCATATAAATATCCCGATGCACTATTAACATCAACATATCCGAAGTGCTTATTTTTTAGATCTGATAGGGCTTCAATATCGCTATCCTTTTTAACAATGATATAACCTCTGTAGGTGGTTTTTCCTTTAACCTTTGGCGTTACGATGGGTATAACACCGCTTTTTTTACGAGCATTGACATATGCAAAGGGAGAAAACCAGCCTATATCTATTGTCCCATCATCAATTCCCTTATTTAAGGCATCGTAATCCTCAACTATGACGGTTCTAGACTTACATCCCATAGTATTACATACCCTTTCTAAAATTGGAAGGTATGCCTTTCTAATATTTTCTGGGGAGGTAAAGGGATTGATTCCAAATATTATTTCATTATCCCTCTTCAATTCTACTGCTACTTTCTGTAGGCTCTCTGTGGCTTCCGTCAATTTATTAAAATATGCATTCATCTCATTGTCTTTACTTTTCTGAAAATTTATCATCTGAATTGAATCACATATGATACCGTAGGTCTTTTCAACAGCAGAAGTTACAGATTCCACTGCCGCATCAATCTCTATAGCTAAATTATTCTGCACGTCGGATAATTCATTTACCTGTACCACCGACTGTCTAATATCATTGACAATTACCCCAGTTTTCTCAATCACATCGGCGGATTTTTTGGATACACTTTCTATCCCCCTTATTTTTTCTGAACATGTATCCATTATATCCTTAGAGTTTTCTATTCCTAACAATATTTCATTTAAGATATCATCTATTATGGAGATCGATTTATGGGTTTCGTTTGATAGATTACGTATTTCATTGGCGACAACAGAAAAACCTTTTCCTGCATCACCTGCCCGTGCTGCTTCTATAGACGCGTTTATAGCAAGAAGATTAGTTTGTTTTGATATGTTTTTTATATAATCAATAATTTTATTAACCTTGCTGGATGAACTTTGAAGCTCTTGATTGTTGGCTGATGCCATATCAATTACATGGCTAAAATCCTTTAGAAAAACACCTATACTACTAACGGTTTCTAGATTTTGATTTAGCATAGAATATGACTCAAGGGATTGATTTTCAACCCTGTCCAAGTTTTTATTTAACTCCTCAGATATTGATGTCAATTCATTGATACTTGAATTGGTTTCCTCCATGCTGGCGGCATTTTGTTCACTTAACGCTTTTATTTGATTTGATATGCTAACTAAATTATTAAAGGCATTCATGTTTTCCTTTGACAACCAAGATAGTTGGTAGATATCAAAGCCCAATGTCTCAGATACAGAGAAAAGCCTTTCGTGTATATTATCATACATATCTATGGTTGACTTAATTCTCCCTTCCCGTGATTCCCTATTAACTTTGTCTAAATTATATGGTTTTTTTAGAAATAGGATGATAATCAATACACTATTAATAAGAAATAGTGTTGTAAATATGGTATTTGATGGGTGAAATAAATAAATCGATAATTGCAAGATAAGTAATACATAAATCCCTAGGGTGAAAATCTTATTTTTCATACCCTTCATCCTTTCTTTGAGTATTTTCAACCTAGACTCTTCATAGAGTATTTAAAAAAGTGCAAATCGTTTTGATTTCTAAGGTATTCATCATATTTGTTGTGGCCACATAGGAGAAATACATGAAAAATCCCATGAATAACCTAGATACAAAAGGACTTAGTAAAGTTCTAAACTCTCTATGAATAATCTAAGCAAAGGAGATAAAGAAGATTATCTCTACAATTAGTACATCTTAAAATTAAGTGAGCAAATTGCATAATTACCTTCTACAAAAACTATCTACCATATGTAGTCTAAAATTCTTCAAAGCCATACCATCAAATATGCTTATATCTTAAGCAATTAAATCAAGGATGATATTCGCATATTAGGTTTAGCCAAG
>JAOASB010000030.1 GCA_025210375.1 Maledivibacter sp.
TACTTGGCTAAGCCTGATATGCGAATATCATCCTATATTTAATTGCTTAAGATATAAGCATATTTGATGGTATAGTTCTTAAGGTTTTTTAACTATATATAGTAGATAGTTTTTGCAGAAGGTAATTATGCAATTTGCTCAATATATAGATTTCCCAAAGTTAAACTTAATTTATACATCTCAAAATATCCGATGATTCTAGGGATTTTTGATGTGTATAAATTAACTATTTAACTGGAATATCTATAGGCCTTTTTTTACTTAAATCCCTATAGGAAATTATAAACAATTTCCTCACCTATATAAAGAAAAAAATTAACCTATATCTTAAATCACCATGTATAGATTCCCCAAAATTAAAGTTTTGACTGGAATCTCTATAGAATAAGATATAGGCTTTGTTTTATAGGATAAAAATCACATTATATGTTTTTAACCACTAGTATGCCTGTATTATATACAATAATCTTTAATTTCTATAATCTTAATATGTATATACCGAAGAGAATGACACAAAACTTAGAAATACTTTCTCATCTCACTAAATCATCACTCCAGTTTTCTATTCCTCCAGCGATTACATAAACTCTAGAAAAACCATTATTGGATAGAACCTTGGCGACTTTCTCGCTTTTTTTCCCATTATCACAGTAAATCAAGTACTTTTTTTCTTTTTCAAGTAAAGAAGAATAGTTTTTTCTTACTAATTTATAGGGTACTAAAACGGCATTAGGTATATGCCCATTTAAAAATTCTCTTTCGTTTCTTACATCTAGTAATGTTAAATCTGTATTATTATTTATGAGTATTTTAGCTTGGTCTGGTGAAATTTTTTTATATGCGTACTTTAGGGTTTCTGAAAAAGTTTCATTGGACTTAGACATAAATGCAAGTAACATAATACCAATCATCAGAATTATTAAAACTGCAAGGGCTATGTATAAATGCTTTCTCTTGATTATAAGAACTCTTAACATCCGATCACCTCTCAATAATAGATTAAACAATATGCAATTATGTGATTTTATAGCTTTGTATCGTACTATTAATATATATTTAAAGCTAGGCTATTTTATTACTTTTAATTTTCTGCAAATAATTAGGTTCAAATATACAACATTCAGATTATTAGTATAATTTTAAGAAAGAAATGTCTATTAAAAATTTATTTGAAGTAAAAAAATAATGCTTGAAATTATATCTTAGAAGAGTATAGTATTTATGTTAAAAATATATTGTAAGGAGATGAAGAAAAAGTGTTTCACAATCATGTACTTGTAGCTATTATAATTTTTACATTAACTTACTCAGCAATAATATCTGAAAAAATTAATAGAACCGCGATCGCAATATTTGGGGCAGTTCTTATGATTGTTTTTCAAGTGATATCTCAGGAGCATGCCTTTGGGATAATTGATTTTAATACAATTGGTTTACTTATTGGGATGATGGTAATGGTAAATATATTAAAGAGAACAGGAATATTTCAATATGTTGCTATCAAGACCGCAAAATTAGCAAAGGGAGAACCTTGGAGGATAATAGTGTCCTTCACAATCATAACGGCGATTTCCTCGGCATTGCTTGACAATGTTACGACTATTTTACTTATTGCTCCAGTTACATTTGTTATTACAGATACTTTAGAAATGAATCCCATACCATTTCTTGTTCCAGAAATATTATCTGCAAATGTTGGAGGAACAGCAACCTTAATCGGTGATCCCCCCAATATTATGATTGGAGGAGCAACAGGATTGGGTTTCATGGATTTTATTATGAACCTGGCACCAGTAGTCATAGTAATATTTATTATAACTATACTATTACTCAAGTTTATTTATAAAAACTCATTACAGGTTGATGAGAAAAATAAAAAGAAGATTTTTGCCTTCGATGAAACAAAAACAATTAAAGATAAGGTATTATTAATTAAAAGTTTATCGGTTTTGGGTTTAACTATAGTTGGATTTTCAGTTCATCAGTTTATTGGACTGGAGTCGGCAACGGTTGCATTATTTGGAGCAACATTCTTGCTGTTGCTCAGCGGCATAGATCCTGAAGAAATTTTGATTGAGGTAGAGTGGCCAACCATATTTTTCTTTATGGGGTTATTCGTCTTAGTAGGAGCATTAGAAGAAGTTGGAGTAATAAACTTTTTAGCTGAAAAAATGATGGAATTCACAAAGGGAAATTTAGTTATGACCACCATGCTTATATTATGGCTATCGGCAATAGCATCATCTTTCCTGGATAATATTCCCTTTGTGGCCACTATGATACCACTTATAAAAAGCCTTGCTGCTATTTCATCAATAAACATAACCCCCCTATGGTGGGCATTAGCCTTGGGAGCATGTTTAGGAGGCAATGGAACTTTAGTTGGAGCTTCAGCTAATGTAATAGTAGGCGGTATGCTTGAAAAACAAGGATTTAAGTTAAGCTTTGTGGATTATATGAAGATAGGGTTTCCTATAATGCTAGTTTCAATTATTATTTCTACAGTATACTTACTAGTATTTTTTGTGTAAGTATAGGATTTTGAAAACTAAAGAAAGTGGAGGTGTTGTTATGAGAAAGTATAAATATATAAAGTCAGAGGCAAGGCAGCACGATATGAAGCTTATTCAGTTAGGGGCCAAGGTAGAGCAAATAAATGGAACAATGTGTTATGTTAAGTTTGATATGCAAGGCTATGAACTGGCATATGTATACAATATTAACAAGAAGGGGAAATACTTTTTAGAACGTATTAAACCATATCCGTTACCCATGAAGGAATTTACAAGTGAATCCGATGTGATAGATATAATTAAAATAGATTTAGAGCAGTTTAAAGGGGCTATAAATAGTAAGAATATAGAGGCCTTTGTTAGTATTAGTTCAGAACTCAATAGAACTATTAAGCAATTTGAAGATTTATTTTTGTATTATAATGTACCAAAGATAGAAACACAGATTATTATGGGTAAGATAAGTGAAATACAGAAAGAAATCAGGCACACTAAAGAAAATAGTGAAAGAATTTATTTTACAAAAGAACCAGATAATATATAGATCAAATCGGAAGGAAAGAAGGATGATCCCTTGAAGAAAGTGAACAAAGACATAGTCATAGTAGTTTTTCTCGTATTGGCTATTGGTGCCATATATATAAATAATGAATACAATATGGAAAAAGAAAAGATCCAGGATAATGCATTACTTTATGAAGAAGCCAAATTCTATGGAGTAAATATTGACCAATTTGAATTAAGTAATAATGAAATAGATTTAAAAAAAGATATGTACGTTGAAGAAGCTAGATTTTGGGGAGTTCAGCAAGCTTTCTAGGGCACAAGTAGTGCCCTTTTTTTTATACTTTTTTTGGAAAAATTCATTTTTCTGTTGACAACTTATTAACAAATAGAGTAATATAATATTAAGACCCCCACCTATAGGGGGTGGGTAAAAGGAGAGATAGAAATGTTCTCGAAGGATGATATCATATATGATGTATTGCTAAGGGACAAAACCTTGGAAGATATATTTAAAAGCTTTGGGATTAGGTGTCTTGGATGAGGTGGAGCGCTATTTAAAAGCATTGGTAATGCTTGTGAAATATATAATGTAGACAGTTTTAAATTATTAAATAAGCTCAATAGGAAAGGGTGAAAGAAATGAAGGATCAAAAGATTTTAATAATTGGCGGTGTTGCTGCGGGAACGAAAACCGCTGCAAAGCTTAAAAGAGAAAATCCCAATCTAAATGTAACGGTTATTACAAGGGATGAATACATCTCATATGCTGGATGTGGATTACCCTACTATGTTGGTGGGATAATTGAAGAAAAGAAGGAATTGGTTGTTAAGACTCCCGAGGATTTTAAACTAATAACAGGAGTAGATGTCTTTATTAAGCATGAAGCCATAGACATAGATAAACATAATAAAATAGCCCATGTAAGGGTTTTAACCACTGGAGAAACAAAAGAATTTGAGTATGATAAGTTGGTATTTGCAACGGGGGCATCTCCATTTATTCCTCCAATTGAAGGAAAGGATCTTAAAGGCGTTTTTTCATTGAGAAAGGTGGAAGATGCCATTGCCATAAGAGAACTTATAGATAGTGGTAAAATTACAAGGGCAGTAGTTGTTGGTGGTGGATTTATAGGACTAGAGACTGCGGAAAACCTTTTTGAAAAAAACATAGATGTGACACTTATTGAATTGGCTCCCCATATATTACCTGGGTTTGATGAAGAGATCGCTTTATATGCTCAAAATCATATGAGTGATAAGGGCATCAATATATTGACTAAAGAAAAAGCAGTAGCTATAAAGGGTAAAAACAAGGTGCAAAGGGTTGTTACCGATAAAAGAGAATTGGATGCCGATATAGTAGTTATGTCCGTAGGAGTTAGAGCAAATGTAGAATTGGCTAAAAATATGGGAATAGAAATAGGTGAAACGGGGGCCATTAAGGTAAATGCCAATATGGAAACTAATATCTCCGATGTTTATGCCGTAGGTGATTGTGCAGAAAGTATGAATCTTATTACAGGTAAGCCAGCATGGTACCCCATGGGTTCAACAGCCAATAAAATGGGGAGAGTAGCAGGAATAAATATAAATAAAGATGGGGAAAAAGACTCACTAAAGGGTGTATTAGGAACTACTGTAGTTAAATTATTTGGATTAAATGCTGCAAAAACAGGTCTTTCTGAGGTGGCTGCTAAAAAGGAAGGCTACAACACCATTAGTGTTTTAGTTCCCGGTAATGATAAGGCCCATTATTATCCTGGATACAGAATGATAATAACCAAGCTGATAGCTGATAAAGATAGTCATAGGATTTTAGGTGCCCAGGTCATAGGTGAAGGTGTGGTTGATAAGCCTATAGATATTATTGCCACTGCAATAACCCTAGGGGCTAAGGTAGAGGATTTAGAGAAGCTTGACTTAGCTTATGCACCACCATTTTCAATGGCCATGTCAACTACCATATTAGCGGCTAATGTTCTCCTTAATAAATTAAAGAATAAAATAGACAGTATTTCACCGGTGGAGTTAAGGGATAGGATAGATGAAGTAGTTATATTGGATGTTAGGGATGAAGCCTCCAATATGATATGTTCAATTCCAGATGCTATAAACATCTATTCCGAAGAATTATATATGAGAACAGATGAATTGGATAAAAACAAAGAGACGGTTTTAGTTTGTAAGGTAGGTAAAAATGCTTATCTTTCATATATAAAGCTTAAGGAAATGGGCTTCACGAATCTTAAAGTTCTTGAAGGTGGAATGATAGCATATCCCTATGAGACAGTTTAGTTATGACAGTATAGGCATTGAGTTAAGGCAAAATTTAGTGGTGGAGAAGCCACATATGTTTTCTTCCAGTTCCCCCAATAAAACACATGTGTCTTCTCAAGCAAACCATGCCTTTGCTAAGTATGATATTTCATCAAAATTTTAGAATGAGGAAATTGCATAACTCTGACTTGGCTAAACCTAATATGCGAATATCATCCTTGATTTAATTGCTTAAGATATAAGCATATTTGATGGTATAGCTTCGGAAATTTTAAAACTATATATAGTAGATGATTTTTATAGAAAGTAATTATGCAATTTGCTCGAATGATAAAAATAAATTTTAAGGAGGAAAAATAATGGCAGAGATAAATTTGAATTGTAAAGGGATGCAGTGTCCAGGGCCAATCATGCAGGTCTTTAAAGCCTTTAAAGAAGCAAATTCAGGGGATATTTTAAATGTTAAGGTTACGGATAGAGGTTTCACAAAGGATATAGCAGCATGGTGTAAGAAGACAAAAAATGAGCTTTTGGAGCTTAATGAAGGTGAAAGGGAAATAAGTGCAAAAATTAAAATAAAGTAGGGGTGACATGATGACAGACAAAAAGACTATGATAGTCTTTAGTGGAGATTTGGATAAGGTCATGGCAAGTTTCATTATAGCAAATGGTGCAGCTGCCATGGGTAATGAAGTAACTATGTTCTTCACATTTTGGGGATTAAATGCTTTGAGAAAAGCAAAGAAGATCAAGACCAAAAAGGATTTTATGGAAAAGATGTTTGGTTGGATGATGCCCAGAGGAGCTGAAAAATTAGGACTTTCAAAAATGAACTTTGGTGGCATGGGTGCTAAAATGATGAAGGATATAATGAAAAAGAAAAATGTAAATAGCCTTCCGGAGCTTATAGAAATGGCTCAAATGATGGGTGTCAAGATGGTTGCATGTACCATGTCCATGGATGTCATGGGACTTAAGGAAGAAGAACTAATTGAGGGAATAGAGTTTGCAGGTGTGGCATCTTATCTAGGTGAAGCCGATGATGCAAATGTAAATTTATTTATATAATCAAATATGCTTGTATCTTAAGTAATTACATCAAGGATGATATTCCCGTATACAATTTTGTCAAGTAAGAGGTATGTAATTTTCTCATATAAAAAATGTAGGATAGGGTTAAGAGTGGAATATTTTCTGCTCTTTATTTTTATGATATAATTTTTAAAGAAACCGATGAAAAGGAGCTGAGATATATGGCTGGGAATGAAGATTCTAAGAAGAAAATTATAAGTAGATTGAGAACCCTCAAGGGACATATTGCGGGTATAGAAAAGATGGTGGAAGATGGAAAGAATTGTGAAGATATTTTAATTCAAATATCAGCTATAAAATCATCAATCCATAAAATAGGAACAATTATTGTAGAGGAGCATGCCATAGATTGTCTGTTAAGCAAAGAAGATGATGGTGAATTTGATAAAGAAAAAGCCAAAAAAGTTATAAAAACATTGATAAATTATACTAAATGAGCAAATTGCATAATTACCTTCTGTGGGAATCATCTACTATATATAGTTTTAAAATATCTGAAGCCATGCCACATGTATTATGCAACCCGGCCAAGTTACAATTATGCAATTTCCTCAAATAAAAAGCAAAAAAAGATAAGCTAAGGCATATGAAGACCCAATAGATTTACTCGAATAATTATAACTTTTAACTTGGTGTAATCTTCAATTTGGTTTTATTTACTAGGTCTACTATATCTCCATAGGCCTTTGTTACTCCATAGGCTACTATAGGTCTTCCAAATCTAACCATTTTTAATTTTCTAGAACTACCTCCTCCTAACTGCATCATAAAATTTACCGAAGGGGAAGTGTCCACTAGGGCTAATTCATTTTCCTTTAAGCCTATCATATTTGGAATGGATGTTATTGCGTTTGTAATGGGCTGCTTATAATATAGTCTGCTTAATGTATAGATTCTATTTTCATATTCATCTATTCCATGAAAAATCAATCTTCCTCGCTGATTTTTTTGTAGCTTATCAAACATAGGTACTTCTAATATTTCCTTTGTAGAAGGTATTCTATCAACGGGAAGTCTATTTAAGTGAATATATGTAGCAACAACGGAAGAATGACTACCTCCGATATCGTGATATATAACATGCATGATCCATCCTCCATATTCAATATGATTATTGTAGGGTTTTTGATAGATGGTATAACCAAAAACAAAAACCCACTTCTTGTTTAAATTTTTACTTATATTTTTCCTAAAATAAGAAAAATTATAACTAATGGTAGGGGTTTAAAGTGTTATAGAGAAATTTCTTGATGTTATTATTTATTTTTTTGATATATAATGATATAATTTTGGCGAATGCATTTTTTTGAGTATCATTGAATATCCTTAGAACAACTAAAATAATAGGGGGAAATAAAAATGAAAAAAGTAAGTATTTTATTAATGGCAATGCTTATAATAGCGGCTATGCCAATGTTGTCTTTTGCAGACGAAGCACAGTTTACCAAAGCAGAATTCCTTAAAGGGGTACTTGAGACAGCTGAAATACAAATAGAAGAGTTAGCTGACAGTGAGTCTTTAGATGTTATCGATAAGGAATATGCACCTTACTTAAAAGCGGCATATGATAGAAACATTATCTCAAAGGATATAGAATTTAATGCAAAGGATGCAATAACTAAGGAAGAAGCTGTTATAATTCTTGTAAATGTTTTTGGAGAAAGAGTAAAAGTAAAAAGTATAACTGAAGATACCATAAACAAAGAACTTCAATTTTCCGATAACGCACATATAAAATCAAAGCAGTATATTACATATGCATTAAAGAATGACTTAATCAAAGAAAACAGCAAATGTTTTTATGCTGTAATGCCTTTAACTAAAGACATGTCTAAAAAAATGATTGCTCATGCAAAGAAAGCCCATGACGAGCATTTTGTGAGGGACGGTTTAGAAGCGGAAGAAATATTGGTTTTGGCTAATAAAAAGCTTGAAGAAGAAAAGACCTACAAAGCAAAGGGAAATATGAACATGGATATGAGGGTGAATGTAGAAGGTCTACCTGCTGAGGATGAGTCTGCTAAAACCCTAATGGAGCAAGGAATGAATATGAATATGCTAATAGATTTTGATATACAGGCTCAAAATCCAGATAAAGTATATATGAAGCAAGTAACCGTATCCAAATCCGATATGAATGAACTTGAATCAGAGGAGAATGGGGAAGTATATATGGATGGGGCTATGATGTATCAAAAAAATAGTCTTAGCGGAGATAAATGGATTAAAAATGATATGAGTTCAGTATTCAGTAAAATACAGTCATTACAGGGGAATAATATCCAGAACATGACACAATTAACGGATCAACAGCTTAAATTCTTTAAGGATTATGCAGGTTTTGGAGAAGATGTAAAGAAAGATGGAAAAGAATACTATGTAATTACTCTTGATTTAGATAAAGAAGCATATAAAAAGTTCTATGAGGATTATACTAAGGAAATAATTGATGCATCTATAAATGCGTCTTTAGAACAGAAAAGTGATGGAAAAGATCTACAACTAGAAGAACAAGCTGAGATAGAAATGGCAAAGCAGTTTGTATCACAAATGATTAATGATATGGATATGGAAATTAGCTATAGTTTCTATATTGATAAAAAAACAAAGTGTTATGAAAGCATGGATATGAATGTGAGTATGTATATGAACATGGATAGAATTGTTCAGATGATGGCTCAAATGAGTGAAGAGGATACGGATATTTCAAATATTAAGATGGAAATGGTAACAAATATGAAAGGTCAATTTAAATATTCTGACTTTGGAAAAGAAGTTGTATTTCCTGAAATCACAAAGGATGATATATTCAATATGGAGGATGCTGCATTACCACAAAACTAGAACATCATTATATGAAAATCAAACCCTAAGGACGGCTTAAAATGCCGTCCTTTCTATTTAATAAAAATTTATGATTTTTCATAATAAGAATAGTATAATAAAATAAATGGAAACATTAAGAAAAAATAGTTTTGGAGGTTTTATGATGGTAAATGGTGATAGAGTGGTAAAAGAATTTATGCAATATGTGCAAATTGACAGCCAAACAAGAAGGGAAGGAAATTTTGCAAAGTTTATAAGGGAAGAGCTTCAAAAGCTTGGACTAGACATTATAGAAGACAATGCAGGTGAAAAAGTAGGCTCCGATGCCAATAACATAATCGCTACCCTTAAGGGAGACAAAGCTGGACAGCCTATTATGTTATGCTGTCATATGGATACTGTGACCCCAGGAGAAGGAATAAAACCAATTATAAGGGATGAAGTAATCTATAGTGATGGAACTACTATTTTAGGTGGAGATGACAAAGCGGGTATCGCTGCGATAATAGAGGCTTTGAAGGTTATAAAGGAAGAAAACCTTTCCCATGTAGATGTAGAAGTAGTATTTACCATTGCTGAAGAGGGCGGTCTTAATGGTTCAAAGAACCTTGATTACTCAAAAATAAAATCAAAACTCGCCTTCGTTTTAGATAGTGGTGGAGATCCTGGGCAAATAGTGATACAAGGGCCTGCCCAGGATAAAATAAATGTTAAGATAAAAGGAAAGCCTGCCCATGCAGGGGTTTGCCCAGAAGAGGGTGTAAGTGCTATTCAAGTCGCATCATCAGCAATAAATAGGATGAACCTTCTAAGGATTGATGAAGATACTACGGCAAATATTGGTATAATAAATGGGGGCAAGGCAACTAATATAGTTTGCCCAGAGGTAGAAATAAATGCAGAGGCCAGAAGCCTAAGTAATGAAAAGCTAGATAAGCAAATGACCCATATGGTACAATGCTTTAAAGAGGCCGCAAAGGAGTTCGGAGCAGATGCTGAGATAGAAACATCTAGAGCCTATGGAGCCTTTTCGATAGATGAAAACGATGAAATCGTCAAAATGGCAAAAACAGCTTGTGGTAATATAGACCTAAAAGCATTCACAGCTTCAACCGGTGGAGGTAGTGATACAAATATATTAAATGTAAATGGCATAAAAGCTATAAACCTTGGTATAGGTGAAAGGAAGGCCCATACCCTAGAAGAACATTTAGCCATCAAGGATCTTGTAAATACTTCTAAATTAGTATTAGAGATAATAAAGATAGCTTAAACACTTAAATTGGAAATATGACTCCTATGGGAATCTATAATAGCCTATAGGGGTTTTACTATTTCAATCTTAAGTATAATGTTAATTAGATTATTAACAAAAAAAAGTTTATAGGAAACAAAGGATTTTTCAGCACAAAGTAGAAAAATAAAAGAATATGTCAATAATTTAGGTATAAATTTATGGGGAGGATTAGAATGGAGATAAAGAGAGATAAGTCATTTGAACTACTCAAGGAATATGTAGAGTCAAGCAGTTTGCTAAAGCATTGTTTGGCCGTTGAGGCATCAATGATAGGATATGCTAAAAAATTTGGAGAAGATGTGGAGTTATGGGCTTCTTGTGGTCTTTTGCATGATATTGATTTTGAAAAATATCCTGAAGAGCATCCCCTAATAGGAGTAGATATATTAAGGGATAAGGGTTATCCAGAGGATTTTGTCATAGCTATAAAGGGACATGCCGATCGTACTGGTACTCCAAGAGAAACATTGCTGGCAAAGACATTATATGCTGTTGATGAGCTTTCAAGCTTTATAATTGCTTGTGTCCTTGTGAGGCCTAATAAGTTTGAAGGCTTAAAGGTAAAATCCGTCAAGAAAAAGCTTAAGGACAAAGGATTTGCAAAGGCGGTAAATAGAGAACAGATTAAGACAAGTGCCGAAGCCCTTGGAGTAGATATGACCGAACATATTCAGACATTAATAGATGCTTTGGTGCAAAGGGAAGAGGAATTAAAGGAACAAGGATTAAGCCTAATACAATAAAAGTATATTATAAAGAACCTATTTATAGATTACATTTTGATTTTTCCAATAACCCATACTGCTAGGGTATTTGAGAAATTGAAATAAAAAAGATTTATTGGGACTCCTATAGATACCAGTGATACGTGATAAGTAATGAAGACTTATCACGTTTTATTTTGTGATTTTTTAATATAGGGATTTCATAGTATAACTTTAATTTATCAAATTGCATCTCAAAATTAATAATGCTAATTATGAAAATTTCTCAATTAATTATTGTAATTTAGAGAAAAATATATGTAGCTGTATTTATTGAGCAAATTGCATAATTACTTTCTATAAAAACCATCTACTACATGTAGTTTAAAAATCTTCAAAGCTATACCACTAAATATGCTTATATCTTAAGCAACTAAATTAAGGATGATATTTGCATATGCAACCTAGCCAAGTAAGAGTTATGCAATTTCCTCTATTGATCAAAAATCAATTTAAGAAATTTGTACAATTATTTTCCATAAAAGCTGTTTGATTTTGGGAGGTTGTGAGTGTATTGAAATCATTAGATCAGAGTAGGGCACCTTTATTTGAAGCTATGGATGCATACCATAACAGAGATGTTATACCCTTTGATGTACCAGGACATAAGCACGGTAAAGGGATAAAAGAAATGGTAGATTATTTTGGTAGTACGATGTTTGAGCTAGATGTAAATGCTATGAAGTGTCTTGATAATATATGTAATCCCATAGGCGTAATAAGGGAAGCAGAGGAACTTGCCGCTAGGGCCTATGGAGCTGAAAATGCATTTTTTCTTGTCAATGGAACTACTTCTGGGGTTCAAACCATGATCATGAGTGCTTGCAGCCCAGGGGATAAGATAATACTTCCCCGTAATGCACATAAATCAGCTACAACGGCTTTGATATTGAGTGGTGCTGTTCCAGTGTATATTCAGCCAGAGATAAATGAAGAACTAGGGATTGCCATGGGGGTAACAATTGATGTAATTCAAAGGGCCGTAATAGAGCATCCCGATGCTAAGGCAATATTCCTAATAAATCCAACCTACTATGGGGCAACATCGGATTTAAAATCAATTGTTGACATTGCCCACCAAAGAGGTATAGC
Organism: Maledivibacter sp.; assembly: GCA_025210375.1. Taxonomy (NCBI): domain Bacteria; kingdom Bacillati; phylum Bacillota; class Clostridia; order Peptostreptococcales; family Caminicellaceae; genus Maledivibacter; species Maledivibacter sp. The sequence continues at coordinate 12,369 of JAOASB010000030.1, forward strand.
TGTACTTATCGATGAAGCCCACGGAGCCCATATGAAGTTCCATGAAGAGCTTCCCCTTGAGGCAATGGATATGGGAACGGATATGTGTGCGGTGAGTACCCATAAGACAGGGGGATCTTTGACTCAAAGTTCAATATTGTTATTAAATAAAGGACTTATAGATGCAAAAACTGTGAAAACCACCCTAAATCTTACTCAGACAACAAGTGCATCCTACTTACTTATGGTAAGTATAGATATTGCAAGAAAACAACTTGCTACTAAGGGAGAAGAAATGCTTAAGGAAGTATTGGCTTTATCCAGGTGGGCAAGGGATTCAATAAATGATATACCAGGATTATATGCATTTGGAAAGGAGCTTATAGGAACTCCAGGGGTATTTAATTTTGATGAAACAAAACTCGGAATAAATGTAAGAAAGTTAGGGCTGACTGGATTCGAAGTATATGATATTTTAAGAGATAAATATAATATTCAGACTGAACTAGGGGATATGTACAATGTACTTGCTATTATGAGCCTAGGAGATACACAAGAATCCGTAGAAGTCTTGGTTAATGCTTTAAAAGATATAGGGAAAAAATATAAAAGTAGTAAACAAATTAAAGGCAAAAAAGGGATTTTAAAAAATCCAGAGTTGATTGTATCACCCAGAGCCGCTTATTATAGCAGAAAGAAATTGGTAAGATTTGAAGAGGCTGAGGGAGAAGTCAGTGGAGAATCTATTATGGCATATCCCCCAGGAATTCCAGTTGTCACCCCCGGTGAACGGATAACAGATGAAATGATAGGATATATCATGAGATTAAAGGAAGAACATAGCTTGCTTCAGGGAACAGAGGACCCATATGTGGAATATATAAAGGTGCTGAGGGGCTAAAAAGTATTGGGGATGCTTTTTAGTTCTAAGTTCTAAGTGGTAAGTTCTAAGGATTGAGTTCATTCTTTAGAGATTTAAAGCAGCTCAAAATATTCGAGCTGCTTTTTAAGACTTTATAGAATGACCCAAAACTTAGAACTTTAAACTTATAACTTATAACTATCAAAGCAGCTTCAGCTGCTTTGTCCCGTTGCTGCTATTTCAGATGGCTCCACATAATCCAAATCCAGTTTTTCATTACGTGGGCTATAGTGGGTATGAAGAATATTGTGGGATATTTTTCCTAAAGGCTTATCTAAAAATTCTTCGTATATCTTAATAATAGCAGGATTTTCATGGGATTTTCTAAGCGTCATATTCCTATCTATATCGTATATACCTTCTATTCTCTCTTTCTTTACTTCCATACTTGAGCCTATCGGTTGACCACCACCGCCTATACACCCCCCTGGGCAACACATTACTTCCACAAAGGTATAATCACATTTACCTTGCTTTACCAGCTCCAATACCTTCTTAGCATTGCTAAGTCCATGGGCCACGGCAACTTTAACCCTTGTTCCATTTAGGTCTACTTCCGATTCTTTAATTCCTTCTATTCCCCTGACATCTACAAAATCAAGACTTTGTAGTTCGTCGCCAGTGACTACTTCATAAACTGTTCTAAGGGCTGCTTCCATAACTCCACCCGTAGCACCAAAAATAGCTCCAGCACCAGTAGTTATACCGAATGGTTCATCGAAATCTTCTTCATCAATATTGGGAAAGTCTATGCTGGCAGATTTTATCATACGTGCAAGCTCCCTTGTTGTAAGAACCGCATCTACATCCTTATATCCATAGGATGACATTTCTTTTCTTTCCGCTTCATACTTCTTAGCAGTACATGGCATGATAGATACTGTAAAAATCTGAGCTGGATCAATATCTATTTTTTCTGAATAATATGTTTTTGAAAGGGCACCGAACATTTGTTGAGGAGATTTACAAGTGGAGATATGGTCTAGCAGGTTGGGATAAAAGCCTTCTATATAATTTATCCAACCGGGGCTGCAGGATGTAATCATTGGGAGAGTGCCACCATTTTTTATTCTGTCGATCAGCTCATGCCCCTCCTCCATAATAGTAAGGTCTGCGGTAAAGTTAGTATCGAACACCTTGTCAAAACCTAATCTTCTTAAAGCAGCAACAACCTTTCCAGTCACCTTTGTACCGGGTTTGAATCCAAACTCTTCACCAATACTTACTCTAACCGCTGGAGCTATTTGAACGATAACATGAAGGTTTTTATCATAAAGGGCATTCCAAACCTTTTCAGTATCATCCTTTTCGTATATTGCACCAACTGGACAGACAGAAGTACATTGGCCACAAAAAACACATAATGTATTCATAAGTTTTTTCTCAAAGGCAGGAGTTATGCAGTAGTCTATTGACCTATGGGCATGGCTCAATACCCCCACGCCTTGAACCTCTTGACAGACTTCAATACATCTATTGCATTTGATACATTTTCTATGATCTCTGATAATAGCTGGACTGGATTCATCGGCCTCCAAAGCGTCTATTTCATCCTCAAGATTACTCTTTGATATATGGAACATTTCACAAAGGGTTTGCAGCTCACATTTACCGTTTCTAATACACTTTAAGCAATCCTGTGGATGATTAGCTAGGATCAACTCTAATACACCTCTTTGAGTATCCCTAACTAGTTTTGAATGAGTTATTACATTCATGCCATCACGAACAGGAGTAGAACATGCAGTTACCAATTTATCAGGGCCAACCTGAACTAAACATATTCTACAATTAGCCTTAACATTTTGATCGGGATGATTACAAAGTGTAGGGATATTTATACTAACCTTTTTTGCGGCTTCCAATATAGTAGTACCCTCTGGTACGGTAATTTCCTTATTGTCTATAATCAAAGTACAATTTTTCATACTTATCCTCCTTAAATAATGAACATAATTTGTCATGCACCAAAAAATGTCTTCCTAAAATCTAAGACTAGTCATTATAGAACCTAGGGGATTTAATGTATATTTAACTTGTTTTTCTTACGGTATTGATATGTTGATAAAATTCTATTGGGAAGTGTTTTATTGCTGAAAGTAAGGCTGTTGGAGCAGTTTTACCTAATCCGCAGAAGGAAGCATATTTCATTACATTGGCAAATTTTTCAATGGTTTTTAGATCTGCTATGCTCGCCGTATCATTTACAAATCTATTGATAATTTTAGTTATTTGTCTATTACCTTCTCTACAAGGGGTACATTTACCACAGCTTTCATGTAAGAAGAAGTCTTGGACTGATTTAAGGAAATCCACCACTTTATTTGTATCATCAGCCACTAATATGGCTCCTGAGCCTATGTCTATTCCGTTATCCTTTAAATCCTTATAACAGTATTTCAAATCAATCATGTTAGCGGGAACAAGGGGACCAGAAGCTCCTCCCAGTTGAAGGAATTTAAGGGTATTTCCATCCTTTATTCCCCCACCAATGTCGTAGATGATTTCCTTTAAAGTAACTCCAAATGGTATTTCGTAGGCACCTGGTTTGTTGATATTTCCACAAAGACTTATTAACTTAGTTCCCTTACTATCCTTTGTTCCATACTTAGAGTATTCTTCTCCACCAATGTCCAAAATTGTGGCCACCGTCGCAAGGGTTTCAATATTATTTGCAAGGGTCGGTAGCTGATAAAGTCCTTTTTCGCTAGTCCGGTTGAGCTTGAGTCGAGGTCTTCCGCTTTTACCCTCCATGGATTCGATTAAAGCAGTACTTTCACCACAAACATATGCACCTGCACCTGAGAAAACCACTATATCAAAGTTGAAGCTGCTATTTAGAATGTTTTCACCAAGAAATCCATTTTTCTTTGCAAGCTGAATTGCTTTTCTAAACCTATCATGAAGATACTTATATTCTTCTCTAATATAGATATAACCTTCACTTGAATTAAATGTAATAGCTGCTATTATCATTCCTTCAATAACCTTGAAGGGATCGTATTCAAGTAGGTATCTATCCTTAAAGGTTGCGGGTTCTCCTTCGTCGGCATTACAGATTATAATCTTTCTATTCCCTGGAACCTTAGAAGCTTGATCCCATTTTTTACCCGTAGGATATGCCGCCCCACCTCTACCCCTAAGGTCGCTGATTTTCAATTCTTTAATTATACCCTGTGGGCCTAAATCAAAGGCCCTTTTTAGTCCATTGAATCCGCCTAAATTAATATATTCATCGATTGACTCGATATTGTATTTTTTAAAATTTTTTGAAATAACATTAACAGTCCTATCCATGGTTAGACCCCCTGTAATTACTAATTATTTCAATTATCTTAGATTCAGTTAAATTGCCATAAACTCTTTCATCAATCCTAAAGGCTGGTGATACATCGCAGGCGCCAAAGCAAGCTGTATATTCTAGACTAAAAGCTCCATCGGCAGTTGTTTCACCCATCTTTATATCAAGCTCTCTTTCCAGAATACTCCTAACAGTTTGATATTTGTTTAACCTACATACCGCACTTTTACAAAGCTGTATAACATGTGTACCCTTGGGTTTATCGGAAAGAGCTGAAAAAAAGGTGATTACGTCATATACCTTACTAGTTGGAATATTGAGCCTTAAACCTACATGTTTGGCAACTTCTTCTGGTATATAATGATTTGGTATTAATGATTGGGTTTCTTGGAGGATAGTCAGTAAATTATGCTTGTCAAAATCATTCTTTTCAAGTATGTCATCAATACTTTTTAGTAAGCTTCTGTCAACTATAGTTTTTTCCATAGATTGATAGCGCCCCTTTCAGAATTATAGTCATAATTAAAAAAATGTTTATAATTATATAATAATAAAAAAGATACAAAATATAAAGAAAAGTCAAAAAAATAACATGGCAAATGCCATTCCAAAAAAATGAAAAATCACCAATATAAAATTTATATACTAATAATTTCATTTTCATTAAAGAATAATTATGAATCATACTGACAATCATAATATTAAATTGTTATTTATATGCAAGTAGAATTTTATATATAAAAGTTAATGAATAAGATGGGTTTAAAGGGCTTAGGAAGAATAATTAAAATTCCAAATATTAAGAAAAATGCAAGAAACACCCATGATAAATTCCAAAAAATGTAAAGATGTCAGATTCTATTAAATAAATATTTCCCATGAAAATAGTATGTAAAATAGTGATATTATATAAAAATTTTTAATGTGGAGGAGTTTCTATGGAAAAAATGACAATATATTCACAAAACAATTATATTGAAATTGATAGCCAGGATATCAAGAATATAATTGAAAGTTTTGAAGGAGTAGGACAAGTTAATAATATAAGTAACTCCACCGGTGAAGATGTAATGGGCTTCGATATAACCCTAAGTAATAATTATGTTGAAGAATTGCTTAGAAATCAAATGGAGGATATGGATTATACCTTAGACGATGAAGGAGAGGCCATTTTATTTGAGCAAGCTGAGTACATAAGCGATGCTTTGATAGATAATATTAGAGAATTTATAGAGGCAAGGTATAATATTGATGATTTTCATGGAGCCTATGATGTATATAAAACAAGTCTAGAAGAAGGTATAGGACTAACCTTAACCTTATCCTTTGGTGGAGTTCAGCACGGAAGACTTTATAAAATAGCAAGTAGTATTAATGATAACAGTCCAGAATTAAGATAGAATAATAAAGTTGATTATTTTTACAGGCATATTAATTAATCAATTGCTAATCATAATAAATAGATATATAATTTACTGCTTCACAGATTATATATCTTAGCCCAGATTTAGGGAGGTTAATATTATATGAATAAAATCCGTGAAGGGATAATTCCCACAGTTCTTGGAACGGCTGTAGCCACAACAGGAGCCCTTATGACAAGAAATTCTCGTGGTAAAGGAGATAGGGTTGCATGGGGGATAATGGGATTAGGTTTAGCCCATATAGTATTAGGGACAATAGATATAGTACAGCATAGAAATGAGTAAGGGATATTCTCCCTTACTTTATTTATAATAACCTAGAAATTGTTTAATATTTTAAGGACTGATTAGTAACGCTCTAAAATTTAGAACTTGGAACTTTGAACTTTGAACTTAGAACTAACAAAGTGCCGCAGGCATCTTTGTTATTACTTATAAACTCCCCTATATTTAGAATCCAATAGCTTAGCTATTTTTTTCATGGAATATTCAGTTGATTATTCTGTCCAAATACCTTTATTATCTTCAGTTTTTTCTGGAAGATCAAAGGCTTCACCCAATGTTACCTTTACCTTTGAGTGGTTAAATTTTTCCTTTCCCATGTCGGCACCATTGATAGGTAACAATTTTTCAGTACCTTCAAGTGCTATAGGAACTAACTGGGCCTTAGACATTTTTGCCAATAGAACAAAGCCTTTTTTAGCCTTAATCATTGAACTCGATCTGCTCCTAGTACCCTCAGGGAAAATGAATATGGAACCATTGTTTTTCAGATGTTTTATGGCCTTCTTTATGGCTTGCTTATCCGCTGAATTAGGAGTTATTTGTATTGTATTCACAGTTTCAAGAACCAAATTGGTTACAATATTTTTACTCAGCTTTATACCCGCCATGAATGCCACATCAGTATCCTTTAATAGCTTATTTAAAATAACACCGTCAATATTACTAAGATGGTTTCCTATATAGATTGTTGGTACTCCCTTTCTTTCGTTAAGAATATCCCTATTTACTATCTCGATTTCAGCATATTTTTTCAAAAATTTATCTATTAATTTTTTAGTTAATAAAATCCTAGTATTCTTAGGTAGTATTCCAGTGGCTTTAGCAAAAACATTAAGAATTAAACTCATTATTTAAGCTGGTAAAAAACCAGCCCCTCCTCTCTGATTAAAAGATATTATATGTATCATTAATTATTATATCATTATTATGGTCGATTTGTATTTCCAGTTAAACAGTTAACTTTAGGAAATCTATATAAAAGAAAATTAAGATTTTTCTATAATATTTATGTGTGTTGAACAAACGAGTATAATGAATGTAAGTGAGCAAATTGCATAATTACCTTCTGCAAAAACTATCTACTATATATAGTTAAAAAACCTTAAGAACTATACCATATATATTATGCAATTCTGCCAAGTAAGAGTTATGCAATTTCCTCAAGTAGAAATACTTCCATAAGATCCTATGATTTTATGGAAAATGGAGAAGATTCTTATCTACATATTGTATTTTGAAATTGAAGGGATGTATTAAATATGAGAAAGTTAAGTAGACGCTTTTATCAAGGGGACACAGTGGAAGTAGCAAAAAATCTTTTAGGTAAAATATTGTTTCATAGGGTTGATGGAGTAGAACTCATGGGTAGGATAGTAGAAGTAGAGGCCTATGTGGGAGCCGTTGACAAAGCTTGCCATTGTTATGATAATAGGCGTACCGATAGAACCCAGGTAATGTTTGGACCACCAGGATATGCCTATGTATATCTTATATATGGAATGTATAATTGTATGAATGTAGTAACGGAGAAGTCAGGAGAAGGTGCCGCAGTACTTATAAGGGCATTGGAACCAACAGATGGTTTAAAGCAGATGGCGATAAATAGATATGGTAAAGGCTTAGATGAATTAAACAAAAGACAGCTAAAAAATCTAACAAATGGACCAGGGAAAGTATGTAAAGCCTTAAATATCACAAAGGCTAATTATGGTGCTGATTTGACCGGTGATAGGCTATTTATAGTAGATGATGGATATGATTCATTTGAAATTGGAGTATCCGAAAGGATAAATATAGATTATGCTGAGGAAGCCAAGGAATTCCAGTGGAGATTCTTTATAAAGGATAATCCAAATGTTTCAAAGTAAGAAATTAACTTCCACAAATCTTTTTAATTTGATACAATATTTAGTAAAGATAAACACTAACCTAATTATGAAAGGGAGATAATTTTGAATATAGCACTTATAGCCCACGATAAAAAGAAAAGTCAGATGATCAATTTTACAAAAAAATATAAGGACATACTAAAAGATCATTACCTTTGTGCAACTGGAACAACTGGAAGACTTATTAACGAAGAAACGGGTCTAGATATAGAAAAATTTCTTTCTGGCCCATTGGGTGGAGACCAGCAAATAGGATCAAAAATCGCATGTGATAAGATAGACCTAGTTATATTCCTAAGAGATCCCCTAACAGCTCAGCCCCACGAGCCGGATATACTTGCATTAATAAGGCTATGTGATGTACACTCAGTACCTATAGCTACAAATATAAGTACAGCAGAAATTCTATTAAATGCCCTTCATAGGGAAGAAGTTACAAATTGGCGTGAAATAAAGGATAGATATTAGTTAGGGGCGGTGAGCCCCTAAGCTTTTAAGATTATATTTCTTCTTCTATTGCCTTCTTGACTTCATCAAAAGTAGGTATTTTACCAAACAACTTGATCTTTCCGTTAATCATAAGAGCAGGGGGCTCCATTATACCTGCCTTTACTATTGAGGGAATATCTCCAATAATTTCAAAATCATCATCTTTATCGAGTTTAGTTAATGCCTCATCGACGATGGGCGCAATTTTACTACCACCTCAACAAATTCTTTCAAAAATCTTGATTTCCATTAAATGCGGCCTCCTCAGATTTTAAATAATAGTGTTATTTATTCGTCTCTAAAAGCTTCTTTATTTCATCCTTTGAAGGAACCCTTCCAGAAACCTTCACGGTTCCATCAATAACTAAACCAGGAGTTTTCATTACTCCATAGGAAACGATATCTTTAAAATCAGTTACCTTTTCAGTGTTAGCGGATAGCCCCATTTCTTCCACGGCTTCCTGAACAAGATCATAAAGCGTAGTACATTTCTTGCATCCAGAACCTAAAACCTTAATATCCATTTGAATACCTCCTAAAATAAAATAAGTTTATAAAATCATATTAAATAAATACCCAACTAATATAATAGATACTCCTGTTATTGAAACAAATATTGCAATTAGCTTTGGCTTAATGACCTGCTTTAATAGAATCATTTCCGGTAAGGACAATGCTACTACCGACATCATAAAGGATAAAGCAGTACCAACTCCAACGCCTTTACCAATCAAAGCTTCTATTATTGGGATAGTACCAACTGCATTGGAGTAAAGTGGGATTCCTAATAAAACACCGACAAATACTGCAAAGGGGTTATTTGGACCCGCATATTTTACCAGAAGCTCCTGGGGAGCATAGCCATGTATTGCGGCACCTATTATAATACCAACTACAATGTATGCCCAGACCCTTTTTACGATGTCTTTAACAGCATCTAGGGCGAAACGGGCTCTTTGCCTTACGTTCATATCCGGTGTTTCTGCTTCATTCATATGGATTTGATAGACATACTCCTCAACTAAATGTGTTAAATTAAGCTTTTCAATTAGCATTCCCGAAATAATACCAATTATCATTCCAGCTCCAGTATAAAGAATGGCAATTTTTATATCAAAATAAGTCAGCAGCCAGCCCAATGCAATTTCATTAACAATGGGAGAGGTAACTAAAAAAGTAAATGTAACACCCAGTGGAATACCCGATTCCACGAAGCCTATAAATATAGGCACTGTTGAGCATGATCAGAAAGGAGACAATACTCCTAAAACAGATGCCATAAAATGGGCTCCGAATCCGCCAAACTTGCCAAGAATTTTTTTAACCTTCTCCGGTGGGAAATAACTTCTAATATAGGAAATAGTAAAAATCATAAAGCTAAGAAGTATGATAATCTTTAATGTATCATAGATAAAAAAATTAACACTTTCTCCTAATCTAGAATGAAGGTCTAATCCAAAAAGCTTTCCCACTATAAAATCTGCTATTGATTGAAGCATCTAATCACCTCCTCATCATTTGAAATGTTTTTGTTCTTCATTCAACTGATTGTATAATGCTTTCTTTACTAGATTGATTATCTCGAAAACCTCTTTGTGTCTTACTTTATACATAACCTTAAGACCATCTTTTCTGCTGGTTAATATTCCTTGATCCCTTAAAATCTTCAAATGTTGAGATACATTAGACTGCTCTAGCTCAAGGTCTTCATAAATATGACATACACATAGCTCGTCTTCGTTTCTCAAACGATCTATGATCTTGATTCGAGTAGGATGTGCTAGAGCCTTTAAAAATGATGAAGTTAAATTAAAATATATGTTTGACATAGAAGCCTCCTTTTCCGAAATAACTATATTAGAATATTCTAATGTAATTATATTATTTTTTTAAAAAAATGCAATAGCAAAATATAAAAAAATTGAAAAAATCCGAAGTGAAAAAGCAATTATGAATTAAGCTACACTATGAAAATCCTATATAGATATTAGAAATCCTCAATCATGTAAATTTATCCTATGTAAAATTTACCTGAATTTATTTTGTAAATAATAGAAAGGTTTGAAAAAAGTACAACAGATAATTGTATATAAAAGAACAAAAAATATAGATGTATCAATTATATATGATGCAGTAAATATTTATTTTTGACTTCAATTCCATAGAAAAAGCAGAAGCCTTTTTAATCCAGAAGGGATATGTAGTTCTCTAGGTATTGTAGGCAAACTTAATGCATTGTATGTAAAACAAAAAGATTTTTAACTTCAATTTTGAAAGGAGAATTTCAGTGGGAAATAAAAAGTTAAGAATACTCACCCTTAGTTTATCATTAGTACTGATTGTATCAGCGTTTGTTGTAGGATGTGCGCCACAGCAAAGACCTGTACCAGATAGGTATGGTACTAGATATTACATGAATGATGACAGGGCCGATACAAGATACAATACAGGATATAATACAAGATTTGATACAGGATATAATTCAAGGAGTCCCTATGACTATGGACAAGGTAATACGGGAGACGGTAGATTGTATGGATTCTTTGGTAATGGAGACAGAGGAATGGGATCTGGATATGATAATATACCACGACAAGGGATGATGTCACCAACAAGAACTGCAAACAATTCTGATCAGGTCAATAGAATGCAAAGTTCATGTAATAAGATTAATGGTGTAACAGACTGTACTGTTGTAAGAGATGGAGATACATGCTATGTAGGATGTAATACTGCCCAGGGAACAAATGAAAATACAGCAGCACTACGCACACAATGTGCAAATAAAATCAGACAAGTAGATCCATCGGTTAAAAAGGTAGTTGTGACAGTAGACCCAAATAAAATAACAAAACTCAGAAATATGGTTAGAGATACAAACATGGGTAGACCAACAAGAAGTTTCATAAACGATTTAGAAAATTTATTTAGATAATATAGAAAAAGCTTCCCTAATATATCACGGGAAGCTTCTCTTAACCCAGATTATCCATAGGAAATTCAAAATTGCCCTAAATATTTTCAAACTTCCTATGAATAATGTGGGCTTAATTATTTTTTGAGTGTGCCCTATTCCATATCCTTTGTATATTGCATAGCTTGTAGTTTGTATGCTTCGGCTTTATACATGTGAGACAGGTACTTATTCATATTAATCATATAATTTATGTAGTCTTCATCCTGCATGTTTTCGTCCATCATCATGGGATTCATGCACATCATCATAGGGTTCATAGGCATCATACACATCATGGTTTGCATAGGATTCATAGGTTGCATAGCCATATTTGGCATCATGTCCTCTTGCATCATAGGATAATTCATAGGCATCATCCTTGGAAACATGGGCATCATAGACATCATAGGGTTCATTGACATTCCCATATATGGATTGCCTCCCATGCTTTGATTCATTTCCGTAGCATTTTCCATACCGTAGTACTTATCTTTTTTATTCATAGCATAAACACCTCCTAAAATCAAAAAAAAATATAATCCTTGTATTAATAACATATGATTAAATAGGCTTGTTCCATACTAAAAATTAAATATTTTGTAGGATGAAGGAAAGGTAAGTAAAGGAGATACTAAGAAAGGTAGATGAATATTATGTAAATTTAAGAAGATATCCTATAGAATATGGATTTCTCAACAGGGCAGATGATTGGGTCAGATATTGGGTAAAGAATCAATATTAAAAGCTTAAATAAGTCCAAATATCCATTTGTAAAAATGTCCATAAAAAAGATAAAAATATGTAATTTTTCAAAGAATAGTGCTAATATTTGTGTTAATATATAAATAATCAATAAAGCAAATTGCATGATTGCTGTATACAAAAAATTGCTATTACATATGAACTTAAAATCTTAAAAACATATCATCAAATAGGCTCATATCTTAAGCAATTAAATAAAGAATAGTATTGGCATATGCAATTTCCTCAATGATTAGCTTTATTAACTTTGTGGGGGTTTTTTTATGGAGGAAAAGATAGTTCCTCAGATTGACCTGATTTTAGCGTTATCTGAAAGTTTGGACTTGATTAGCTCTGCTATTGTCGGGCACCATGTGAGGGTCGCTCTTTTAGCATTAAATATGGGATTGAAGCTTGATATGGAGAAGAAGGACATAAAGGACTTGACCCATGCAGCTCTTCTTCATGATGTAGGGGCATTATCATTAAAGGATAGATTGGACGGACTGGAATTTGATCTAAGGGATCCACACTTTCATTCCATTGTGGGATATAATTTAATTAAGGTGTATGAGCCCTTTGAAGGAATTGCAAACATAATTAGGTGTCATCATACTAAATGGAATGAGATTCCCAAATTTAGGGATAATGATATAGATGTGCCTTTAAGCAGTCAAATCATATATTTAGTCGATAGAGTGGATGTTTTAATGGATTGGACTAGGAATACATATGATCAGACTGATTACATAGTTAAACAAATTCAAGCTGAGAGTGGAAAAAAGTTCAACCCTGAGGTTGTAGATGCTTTTATAGAAGCCTCTGGATCAAAAAGCATTTGGCAGGACTTTGATTCAAAAAGTATTATTTCTATATTTTACAATCTTTTGGGAGGTACGTTTTTAGATATAGATGAACTTGGTAAGATTTCTAAGATATTGGAAAGGGTAATTGACTTTAGGAGTAGATTTACAGCAACCCATTCCAGTGGAGTTGCCTATGTTGCTTCTAAGCTAGCCGAACTTTCCAAAATGTCTGAAAGGGAAGTAAAGATGATGAGAATTGCTGGTAATCTCCATGATTTAGGAAAGCTGGCGGTTCCCCAGGAGCTTTTAGAAAAGCCTTCTAGTCTTACTAAAAATGAATTTGAAATAGTCAAGCAGCACGTTTATTATACATATTCTATACTCAAAAAAATAAGAGGCATCGGAGATATATATGAGTGGGCTGGACTCCATCACGAAAGGTTAAATGGAAGGGGTTATCCCTTTAATAAAACAGCTGAGGAATTATCATTGGGGTCAAGAATCATGGCAGTATCCGATGTTTTTACTGCCATTTCAGAGGATAGACCCTACCGTAAAGGCATGAAAAAGGAAAAGGTACTATATATATTAGACGATATGGCCAAAAGAAATGAATTGGATGGGGATATTTGGAGCCTACTGAAGACAAATTATGATGAGGTAAATGAAGGGCGTAGGGATGTTCAACATAAAGCAGTAAATGAATTTAAAGGTTTTTGGAGGGAGATAAACAAGGACTATGGGCAAATATAGATTGTGATAATTAAGAGTTATAAAGATTCTAGTCAAAACTTTAATTTATATAAATTAAAGTCTATACTAAAATCCCTATAATAAAAAATTAGGCTTACTTATATGCTCATCAATGACATACAAAGTGATGTCAAATTTGATATAATTATAGTAGGTTTAATGAAAAAATTAAAGTTGAGGTGATTGGGGTATGAATAAGTTAAAAACTATTGAAGAAGCTGTATCGCTTATTAAGGATGGGATGACTGTAATGATAGGTGGTTTTTTGGGGGTTGGAAGTCCCCATGGAATAATTGATAAGATGATTGAAAATGGGATTAAGGATTTAACACTCATTGCTAATGATACGTCTTATACTGATTGTGGAGCAGGGAGACTAATAGTTAACAAGATGGCAAGTAAGGTAATAACTTCCCATATCGGGACAAACCCTGAGACAGGAAAACAGATGAATGCAGGAGAAATTGAAGTCGATTTAGTACCTCAAGGAACTTTAGCAGAAAGAATAAGAAGTGCTGGTGCTGGACTTGGGGGCTTTTTAACTCCTACAGGAATTGGAACCATGGTAGAGGAAGGTAAGGAAAAATTTGAAATTGATGGGAAAGAGTATATTTTAGAATTGCCCTTAAAGGCGGATATTGCCCTTATAATGGGTGCAAAGGTAGATAAAAAGGGAAATATTTATTATGATAAATCAGCTAAAAATTTCAACCCATTAATGGCGACAGCTGGGGATATAGTAATCGTGGAAGCTGAAGAGATCGTTGAGATAGGTGAAATAGACCCTAACAATGTTATGACACCGGGAATATTTGTTGATGTTATCGTAAAGGGGGGTAAGTAAAATGGATAAGGGTAAAATTAAAGAAGTCATAGCGAAAAGGGTAGCCAAGGAGCTTGAAGATGGAGATGTTGTTAACCTAGGGATAGGCTTACCTACTATGGTAGCAAATTATGTTCCAAATGACATAGAAGTAATACTTCAATCTGAAAATGGATTCGTTGGTATGGGCCCTGCTCCAGAGGAAGGAAAAGAAATAAAAGATCTAGTGAATGCAGGGGGAATGCCTGTTACTACCTTACCAGGAGCAGCATTTTTTGATAGTTCGATTTCCTTTGGAATAATCAGAGGTGGACATGTAAATGCAACTGTACTTGGAGCATTGCAGGTAGATCAAGAGGGTAATCTAGCCAATTGGATGATACCGGGAAAGAAGGTTCCTGGTATGGGAGGAGCTATGGACTTGGTAGTAGGAGCCAAGAAGGTTATAATTGCAATGACCCATACTGCCAGAGGAAGTGTTAAGATTTTAAAAAAATGTAATTTACCATTAACAGCTAAAGCACAGGTTAATCTTATAATTACAGAGATGGGAGTCATGGAGGTTACAAAGGAAGGACTAGTTCTTAAGGAGATAAATCCAGAGTTTACAGTGCAGGAGGTTCAAGCTGTAACGGAAGCAACACTGATAATTCCGGAAGATATTAAGAGGATGGAAGTGTAAGAGAGTTACAAGCTGCAAGCTGGAAGAAAAAGACCAATAAAGTGCTAGATTTTTAAAAAGGGAATCAAAGAAAAAATGATTCTCTTTTGTTTTACCATAAAGCTCTAGAGAAGGGTTTGTGGTTTGTTTAAAAATAGGATCATGTTATAATTCTATAATTCTATGGTCTAAAATCCACCTCTTGTTCTTTAGAGTTTATAAGAAAGACCCTAAAACTTGGAACTTGCGACTAACTAAAGTTAAGGTATAATTATCTTAAATATAGATTTCCCAAAATTAAACTTAATTTGTACATCTTAAAATATCCGATGATTCTAGGGATTTTTGATGTGGATAAATTAACTGTTTAACTGGAATATCTATAACATATGGAAAAGGAGACACGTATATGCAGTTATTAAAGCATAAGGAATTCTATTTTGCCATTTATATTTTTTTGGTCAATTTATTTGGATTTGCTATCATGCTCATAGATAAATATAAGGCAAAAAAGAACAAATGGAGAATCAAGGAGACAAGCTTCTTTATAACAGCAGTTATTGGTGGTGCCGCAGGGATACTTTTAGGTATGACAATGGTTAGACATAAAACCCAGCATAAGACCTTCTATATAGGAATACCATTGATTTATTTACTTAACAATCTAATCGTTTGTGGATTAATATATTTTCTATATTTGAAAGGACACTAATACTTGGTGTCCTGAGGCTGCCTAACAATCCGAATTTCTTCGTTGTTGCTTCACCCAAGAACCCTTACGTATGTCTGTATACGCTACGGCCTCTCGGTTTCAGCACGCCTCGAACTTCGAATTGTTAGGCAGCCTGCCATCTTGTTGACTTTGTCAACAATCTGAGGACACTAATGCTTAGTGTCCTTTCTTCTTTTCCTTCTTTTTTTGTTGTTTTAGTTCAAACTTCTTTCTTTCTCGCTCTAGCTTTTTAGCCTTGGAGGCTGTTTTTCTTTGTTTCTTATTTTCTTCGTACTGGAGCCTTAAAGCTTCTTGAGCCTTTGTGGATATACTCTTTTCCTGCATAGCTTTTGCGGCTTCCCTTTGCCTCCTTTTAGGATTGATCTTTGTACGAGTAAGGCTTTTTTCCATCTCTTCATTAGGCTTACTATAACTCAGCTGTTTTGGATAATACTTTATCATAAAGTTATAAAGCTCCGGGCCTGTAGGCTCCTTTCCAAAAACAAACCTAGAAACGGAATAGCCTTTACCATCGGTTTTTTCAAAAATTCCAATCCAATAAGGACTTTCAAAAAGAATAGTACATGAAGTATTGACATAATGCATAAAATCTTCCCCTTCTTGAAATTCTATTTACTAGGAATGGACGACCCGAAGGGGGAAGGCTACTGATATCTTTATAATAAAAGATACGTCTGGACTACCAACCAGAGCTGTGTTTTTATCCTAGAATATAACAATATTATATCATATTAAATATAAACAACTCTAGGATTGGATAAGATATATAGATTTACCATAAACTCTTGATAAATAAAAAAACTATTTACATATACCCTGTAAGGGTATATAATAAAGTGATAAGAATTCTCAAAAGGGGTGAGAAAATGACAGTGGAAAAAAGCTTTAAAATTCAAGGCATGACCTGTGCCGCTTGTGTTAGAGCAGTAGAGAGGTCAGTTAAGAAGATAGAAGGAATAGATGAGGCTAATGTTAATTTAGCCACGGAAAAGATGATTGTAAAATATGATGAACACAAGATATCTGAAAGTGATATCATTCAAACTGTAGTGAAATCAGGGTATAAAGCTTCCATAGATGAAGAATTAAAGGAGGTTATCATACCCATACAAGGTATGACTTGAGCCGCTTGTGTAAGAGCAGTTGATAGGTCTATCAACAAGCTAGAAGGTATAAAATCCGTAAATGTAAATATAGCCACCAATAAAGCAACGGTAGTCTATGATATAAATAAAGTAAGATTATCGGAGATAAAATCCGCAATCAAAAAAGCTGGTTATACCCCCCTAGACATAGAAAAAGAAGAAATTAAGGACGATGACCAAGATAAAAAGGAAAAAGAAATAAAAACTATGTGGACTAAATTTGTGGTTGCCCTTTCCTTTACCATACCACTATTTTATATCTCCATGGGTCACATGGTGGGTCTACCAATACCAAGCTTTATAAATCCACATTTCAACCCATTAAACTTTGCATTAATTCAGCTGTTATTGACTATTCCTGTAATGATTGCAGGATATAAATTCTACACCATAGGCTTTAAATCCCTATTAAGAAGAAGTCCAAACATGGATTCTCTAATAGCTTTGGGAACTAGTGCGGCAGTAGTATATGGGCTTTATGCAACCTATAAAATTATGAATGGACACCTGGAGTATGCTAAAGACCTATATTTTGAGAGTGCGGGAGTGATTATTGCCCTTATTATGCTTGGGAAATATTTAGAAACTCGTTCCAAGGGTAAGACCTCTGAAGCCATAAAGAAACTAATAGGACTTAGACCTAAAACAGCTACAATAATTCAAGGTGAAGAAGAAATAACTATACCTATAGAAGAGGTTGAAGTAGGGGATATTATACTAGTCAGGCCGGGGGAAAAAATACCTGTAGACGGAGAAGTAGCTGAAGGGCATAGCTCAGTTGATGAATCCATGCTCACAGGAGAAAGTATTCCAGTAGAAAAAAATATTGGAGCCAAGGTAGTAGGAGCAAGCATAAATAAAAATGGGGTTCTCAAGGTTAAGGCAACAAGGGTAGGGAAGGATACTGCCCTAGCTCAAATAATAAAGTTGGTTGAAGAAGCCCAAGGAAGTAAGGCACCAATTGCAAAGCTAGCGGATATAATAGCTGGATATTTTGTTCCCATAGTTATGGGGATAGCTATACTAGCAGGGGTATTATGGTATATAGCAGGACATGGAGCCGTATTTTCACTGACAATATTTATATCAGTATTAGTTATAGCTTGCCCTTGTGCATTGGGACTCGCAACTCCTACGGCAATAATGGTGGGAACTGGTAGGGGAGCAGAGCTGGGAGTTCTCATCAAAAGTGGTGTGGCCTTAGAATCCGCCTATAAAATACAAACCATAATATTTGATAAAACTGGAACCATAACTGAAGGAAAGCCTAGGGTTACTGATATAGTTACACTAAATAATTATCCAAAGGATAAGCTGCTGCAAATAGCAGCCACTGCTGAAAAGGGTTCTGAGCATCCCTTAGGGGAGGCAATAGTTAAGGAAGCTGTTGAGAAAAATATAGGACTATTAAAGGCAAAGGATTTTTATGCAATACCTGG
Organism: Maledivibacter sp.; assembly: GCA_025210375.1. Taxonomy (NCBI): domain Bacteria; kingdom Bacillati; phylum Bacillota; class Clostridia; order Peptostreptococcales; family Caminicellaceae; genus Maledivibacter; species Maledivibacter sp. The sequence continues at coordinate 30,715 of JAOASB010000030.1, forward strand.
TCATGGAATTGAAGTAAAGATAGAAGATAACAATATACTTCTCGGAAATGAAAAACTCATGGGGGATAGAAATATAGACATGGGTCTAAAGGATGAATCCATAAAGCTAGCAAGTGAAGGCAAGACTCCCATGTTTATAGCTATAAATAATAGATTGGAAGGCATCATAGCTGTGGCAGACGTTGTAAAGGAAAATAGTAAAGAAGCTATAAAAAAACTACATGACATGGGAATCGAAGTTGCAATGATTACTGGAGATAATAAAAGGACGGCGGAGGCTATAGCTGGACAGGTAGGTATAGATATAGTTTTAGCTGAGGTTTTACCAGAGGATAAAGCCAATGAGGTTAAAAAGCTTCAGGAAAAGGGTAGAAAAGTAGCTATGGTTGGAGATGGAATAAACGATGCACCGGCCTTGGCCATGGCTGATATAGGTATTGCAATTGGATCAGGAACAGATGTCGCAATGGAATCAGCGGATATAGTTTTAATAAAAAGTGATCTCTTAGATGTGGTTACTGCAATTAAACTGAGTAAGAGTACCATAAGAAATATTAAGCAAAATCTTTTCTGGGCATTTGCCTACAATACAGCGGGAATACCATTGGCAGCCGGACTTTTCTATGCCTTTGGAGGTCATAAACTCAACCCTATGTTTGCAGCAGCAGCAATGTCCATGAGTTCAGTATCTGTAGTAACAAATGCCCTTAGACTTAGAAAGTTTAAAGGATAGTCTATTTAAAAGTTAAATTTTTTAATAACAAGAAAGGATGTATATTATGAAAAAAATGATTTTAATTGAAGGAATGAGTTGTCATCATTGTACTGGTAGAGTTGAAAGAGCATTAAGTGAAATTGATGGTGTGACAGTGGAAAGCATAAGTGTGGATGAGAAAAATGCGGTTATAGCATTGCAAAGGGAAATTGATGAAAAGGTTATTAGAGATACCATAGATGAAGCAGGATATGATGTTGTAGAGATTAAAGAAATATAAATATATAAAATTTTAAAACCTATAAGAACCCTTTATTTTAATATGAAGTAAAGGAATTCTTATAGGTTTTATTTTACAATATGATCTTACTCTCAATAGGGCTAGACAGAATAATATTAGTCTGGGTAGTACCAAATTTTTTTAAATCATCAATCAGTCTTTCCAGCTGTTCCATGCTCTGCACCATAACTTTTATGATCATACAATCCCCACCGGTTACATGATGACATTCAATGATACTATTTTTATTAGGTGCAAATTCCAAAAACCTTTTATAATTTTCTGCCCGTATAGCGATACTTATAAAGGCCTTTATACTTTTATTAAGCTTATTTGCGTTAACTGTAGCTCTATACCCAGTAATTATACCGTTTTCTTCAAGTCTTTTAACCCTCTCTGATACCGCAGGAGAAGTTAAGCCAACCCGATGACCTAAGTCCTTCATGGAAATTCTTCCGTCTTGCTGTAATATTTCTAAAATCTTAAAATCTGTAGAATCCATAATCAAACCTCCAGAAATTATTGTAGGGATTTAAGTACGGACTTTAATTTATACGTATAAAAAACTCCTAGAATCACTGAGTATTTTCATACGTATAAATCAAGTTCTACCATGTAAACCCTATATATTAAAATAATAAAGAAAATCAAAAAACAAATTAAAAAATTAAGGCAATACTATTATAACACTTAACTTATAAACTGTACATAGATGATATTACTTGATAAAATTTTGTTAAAAGAAGATATTACTTTGAATATAAAGGGAAGCTTTTCCCATAAATATAGGAGGTATATTATGGCTAAAGTAAAGATAACCGAGACTATTTTAAGAGATGCTCATCAATCATTGATTGCGACTAGAATGAAGACAGAAGAAATGCTACCAATTTTAGAAAAATTAGATGAAGTAGGATATCACTCTCTAGAGATGTGGGGTGGTGCTACATTTGATGCTTCTTTAAGGTTTTTAGATGAAGACCCTTGGGAGAGACTCAGAGCCATTAGAAAAAAAGTTAAAAATACAAACCTACAAATGCTTTTAAGAGGACAAAATATTTTAGGCTATAAGCATTATGCCGATGATGTAGTAAGGGAATTTGTTAAGAGATCTGTAGGTAATGGAATTGATATAATAAGAATATTTGATGCATTAAATGATGTCAGAAATCTAAGGGTGGCCTTAGAAACTACAAAAAAAGAAGGTGCCCATGCTCAAGCAGCAATTTCCTATACCATAAGTCCAGTGCATACAACTGATAGTTATGTAAAGCTGGCTAAGGATATGGAAAGTATGGGTGCGGATTCTATATGTATAAAGGATATGTCAGGACTTTTAACACCATACTATGCATATGAGCTTATATCAGCACTAAAGAAGGCTGTAAAAATTCCACTTCAGCTACATTCCCATGCAACCAGTGGATTAGCTAGTATGACTTACCTAAAGGGTATTGAGGCAGGAGTGGATATAATAGATACTGCGATTTCTCCATTTGCTTTAGGTACTTCTCAACCGCCTACAGAACCCCTTGTGGCTACCCTAAAGGATTCAAAGCGTGATACGGGATTAAGTATTGACAAACTAAATGAAATAGCAGAATACTTTAAGCCTATAAGGGAAAGAAGTATGGAAAGTGGACTTTTAAATCCTAAGGTGCTTGGTGTAAACATTAATACACTGATTTATCAAGTGCCTGGAGGAATGCTTTCAAATCTTGTTTCACAGTTAAAGATGCAAAATGCTTTAAATAAATTTGATGATGTATTAAAGGAAGTCCCTAGGGTGAGGGAAGACTTAGGATATCCTCCATTAGTTACACCAACAAGTCAAATTGTAGGAACTCAAGCAGTATTAAATGTTATAACTGGAGAAAGATATAAGATGGTTCCTAAAGAAGTAAAGGCATATGTGAAGGGTATGTATGGAAAATCTACGGTGCCAATGAAGGAAGAAATAATCAAAAAGATTATAGGCGATGAAGAGGTTATAACCTGTAGACCGGCGGATCTAATAAAACCTCAATTACAAGACATAAGAAATGAGATGAAGGAATACCTAGAGCAGGAAGAAGATGTATTGTCCTATGCATTATTCCCACAGGTTGCAGAAAACTTCTTTAAATACAGACGTGCTATGAAGTATAATATAGACAGTAATTTCGTTGATATGGAATTAAAAACCTATGCAGTATAAGTAGGGATAAACTAGGGAGAGGGGACAAAGGTATGAATCATAATTTATCTAAAAAGAACGGTGCAGTATCTCCGTCAGTTACATTAGCCATAACTGCTAAAGCAAAAAAAATGAAGGCCGATGGTATTGATATAGTAAGCTTCGGTGCTGGAGAACCAGATTTCAAGACTCCTGATCATATTAGAAAAGCTGCTATCAAAGTTATTGAAGAAGGAGCTATTGGCTATACCCCATCAGCAGGACTTTTACAGCTTAAGGAAGCTATTTGTGAGAAATTAAACAAGGATAATAATTTAGAATACTTACCTGAAAACATCGTTGTATCCAATGGAGCTAAGCACTCTATATATAATGCTCTTGGAGCTATATGTAATCCTGGGGATGAAGTTATCATTCCTGTTCCATATTGGGTTAGCTATCCTGAAATGGTAAAGATGGCAGATGCAAAGCCAGTATTCGTAGAAACTTTAGAGGAAAATGGATTTAAATACACTAAAGAAAGTTTACTTGATGCCATAAACGATAATACCAAAGCCATATTTCTAAACAGTCCGAGCAATCCCACTGGAGCTGTTTATACAGAAGAAGAAATTAAAGCAATTGCTGAAATAGCAATTAAAAATAATATTTATGTTATTTCCGATGAAATTTATGAAAAATTAATTTACGATGGAAAGCATGTAAGCATTGCATCCCTTGGAGAGGATATCAAAAAGCTTACAATAGTAATTAATGGTATGTCAAAGGCCTATGCCATGACTGGTTGGAGAATAGGCTACCTAGCCGCTGATAAGGAAATAACAAAAATCATTACCAATGTACAAAGTCATGCTACATCAAATCCAAACACAATCGCCCAATATGCCAGTATCGAAGCATTAAGAGGGGATCAAGAGCCTATTAAGCAGATGATTAAGGCATTCGATGAAAGAAGAAAATATATGGCTGATAAAATTAACTCTATAGATAATTTATCATGTACAGTGCCATCGGGAGCATTCTATGTAATGGTTAATATATCAAAGCTTATTGGTAAAAACCTAGGGGGACATGACATCAAGGACTCTATGGATTTTGCTCAGTATCTTTTAGATTCCGCTAAGGTTGCTGTAATACCAGGCTCCGGGTTTGGAACTGATAATTATATTAGACTTTCCTATGCAACTTCCCTTAATAATATAAAAGAAGGATTAAATAGAATTGAAAAAGCAATAATTTCATAGATAAAGACAAATTTTAAGCTGGCCTGCTAAGAAGAGGTCAGTTTTTTATATTTACCATATATTTCATTATATTAGCAGGAAAATTATTTATAGTAGAGAATATACACATGTGTATGGTTAAGCTAGGTTTAGGACTAAGGGGAATGTTAAAATTCAGAAAAGTCATTCAATATAGGGTTTTCATAGTATAACTTAAAGTCTATACTAAAATCCCTATATAGATTTCCAAAAGTTAAATTTAATTTATGCATCTCAAAATATGCCATGTTTCTAGGGAATTTTGATGTGTATAAATTAATTGTTTAACTGGAATATCTATATATCATGTGAGGAGAATTAATATGATGAGGATAATAAAAAACGGCAAGGTATATGGGCCAGAATATCTTGGAGAAGTAGATGTTTTAATGGTCGGCAATAAGATTATGAAGATAGAAAAGGACATAGATATATCGGGGTGTTTGCTAGATGTGGAAGTAATCGATGCAAAGGATAAGATTGTAGCTCCAGGATTTATTGATCAGCATGTACATATTATTGGAGGAGGGGGAGAAGCGGGATTTCACAGCCGAACCCCAGAGGTAATGCTGTCAAAGGTTGTTGAAGCAGGAGCTACCACCATTGTAGGGCTTTTAGGAACCGATGGAAGTACAAGACATATAGAATCCCTATTAGCAAAAGCAAAGGGTTTAGAAAATGAGGGTATAACTACCTATATTCATACGGGCTCCTATGAACTGCCGAGTGTTACTCTAACGGGTAGTGTAAAAAAGGATATTATGTTTATCGATAAAGTCTTAGGTGTGAAAATTGCAATATCAGATCATCGATCATCACATATTACGAAGCAGGAGCTAATAAGGTTAGCTTCTAATGTAAGGATTGCGGGTATGCTAAGTAACAAACCGGGTATAGTTCATATGCATATGGGAAATGCAGAGGAAAAACTAGATATGGTTATGGACATTGTTAATGAAACCGACATACCAATTAAGCATTTTGTGCCTACCCATGTAACTAGAACTGAAGAACTTTTAAATCAAGCCATGGAATTTGCCAAAATGGGTGGACATATAGATATTACTTCCTGTGGGGAACTAAATGAGGGAAAACCGATGAAGCCTAGTAAAGCAGTGGCACAATGCATTGCAAGGGGAGTTCCTGTCGAGAATATCACCATGAGTTCCGATGGAAACGGTAGTATGCCTAGGTTTGATAGTGAAGGAAACATCATTGGTTTAGGAATAGGCAGCTTAAATTCCCAATGTGCCGCATTTAAAGCCATGGTAAAGAAAGAGGGGTTAGATATATCTACGGCCTTGAAGGTAATAACCTCAAATGTTGCAAAGCTTTTAGAAATATATCCAGTAAAGGGATGTATTAAAGTCGGAAGCGATGCTGATATTGTTCTGATGGATGAAGAATTAAATATAAATATGGTAATTGCTAAGGGTAAAAAGATGATGGAAAAGGGAAAAGTCATCGTTAAAGGAACCTTTGAATAGAAGAGAACCTTGAATAATTACCATTAAAATACATAAAGACTTAGAATGATACATAAAAGGTGAGGATATTGTTATGAAAACTATAGGAATACTAGGAGGAATGGGGCCTCTAGCAACTGCGGATTTATTCAAAAAAATAATAACCTTGACGGATGCAAACAGTGATAATGAACACATTGAAATAATAGTAGAAAATAATACAGAAATACCCGATAGAACAGACTATATAATAAATAATGGAGACAATCCAACAAAGCAGATGATAAAATCTGCCATTCGTTTAGAGATGATGGGGGCAGATGTTATAATCATGCCTTGCAATACAGCCCATTATTTTTATGATGAAATTATACAATATATAGATGTGCCCTTTATCAATATGATATCAGAAACTGCGAAGGAAACAGCAAAATTATTTCCTAATGAAAAAATAGGGCTTCTGGCAACGGAAGGAACCTACAAGGCGGGTATATATGATAAGGTATTTGATAAATATAATTTGAATTTGGTCACGCCTGATTACGATAAGCAAAAATATATTATGGAACTAATATATAATATAAAAAAGGGCAAAGATAATATGGATATTACAAATTTTAAAGGCGTTTTGGAGGAATTGAAGGAACAAGGGGTTAAGGCTTTTATATTAGGATGTACAGAGCTTCCCATAGCTTTTCAAATGTTTGACATAGGGGAAGAATGTATAGATCCAACGAAAATACTTGCTTGTAGTTCCATTAAGTTTGTAGGAAAAAATATCAAAACTACATAAGAATATAAGAAGATATAAAGTTTAAAGGGGCTAATCCGAAGCTTATAGTACTGTTTTCGGGTTAGTCCCTTATAAAATGTAATCAAGTGTAGAAACATGTTCTAGCTGCTTCATTTACTAAAAATTGTATATTTATTTAAATAAATCAAATAATAATTGAAAGCTAGCTTGGAGGAACCTATAGTGAAGAAAGAATTCGTTTCAGATAGACAATGTATAATTCTCATATTTCTATTTTTGGTAGGTGAATCGGCAATATTCGTGAGGGGTGGTAAAGCTGAACAAGACCTATGGATTGCTGTTTTAGTAGCATTGATTATGACATTTCCAATGGCCATGATATATGCCAGACTACATTGCTACATTTTCATGGGAAAAGATATATTTGACCTTATTGAATTCTGCTTCGGAAAGTTGGTTGGGAAGATAATCATACTACTGTTTGCATTTTATACCTTTGAACTATCATCTGCGGTTACAATAAATGCCTCCCAATTTATTATAACAACAAGTTTTCCCGAGACTCCTGAAATAATGATAACAATTATGTTAATAATTCTATCGGCATGGATATTAAGGTCAGGTTTAGAGGTTTTTAGTAGATGGGGTGGATTATTCGGTTTAATAGCTTTTACTGTACTGATTGGCAGCATATTATTATTAATTCCTGATACTAATATTGATAATATATTCCCGATATTAAACAATGGAGTGAACCCAATAATTAAGGGAGCATTTGGAGCCTTCGCATATGCTTTTGCAGAAATTATAATATTTATTATGGTATTTTCTAAATTTGAATCTAAAAAATCTCCCTATAAAGTATATTTTTTAGGATTATTAATAGGTGGAATATTGGTTTTTATGATTTCTTTTATGAATATTCTAGTCCTAGGATCAAATACAGCGGGAAGTTTTTATTTTGCCACCCATAGTTCTTTTAGAAGAATAGATGCAGGTAAATATTTTCAGAGAATAGAAGTACTGATAGCCACAGTATTTATGATAGGAGTATTTGTTAAAATAAGTATAACATATTTGGCTACATGTAAATGTATCGCTAAAGTATTTGGATTTAAGGATTACAAATTTATAATCATACCTATTGGTTTGTTATTAATTAATTTATCCGTATTTTTACACGAAAATATATTTGAATACTTTGAATTCGGAGAAGAAGTATATCCATATTATGCATTCCCATTCCAAGTCATATTACCTATTATTATATTGATTACTGCTAAAATGAAGATGAGAAAAGTAAAATGAAAAAGAAGAAAAAAACCTAGAAAATTCTAGGTTTTTTTTATAACTGAGGAAATTGCATAACTCTTACTTGGCACAATTGCATATGCGAATATCATCCTTAATTTAATTACTTAAGATATAAGCATATTTGGTGGTATAGCTTTGAAGATTTTTAAACTACATGTAGTAGATGGTTTTTATAGAA
>JAOASB010000031.1 GCA_025210375.1 Maledivibacter sp.
ATTTATTTGCTTGGCAGCAAAAAATCCGGTGGCTATAGCGAAGGGGATACACCTGTTCCCATATCGAACACAGAAGTTAAGCCCTTCTGCGCCGATGGTACTTGGTGGGCAACTGCCTGGGAGAGTAGGTCGTCGCCGGTTAATTAAATATTTTTAAAATCCCTAATGTCAATTAGGGTATTTTACATTTGGAGAAGTACTCAAGTAGGCTGAAGAGGACGGTTTGCTAAACCGTTAGGTCGGGTTTACCGGCGCGCGGGTTCGAATCCCGCCTTCTCCGCCAAAATATTAAAAAAGCATTCTGACAAGCAGAATGCTTTTTTGTGATATATAACAAAAAACAAAGATTACAGTAGAAAAATGATTTCTCGAAACTTTCAAGAGTATTTTTAGTATTAATGCTTTATAATATTATATATAATTTAATAAACAGATAAAAATAAAACAACTATGCATAAGATATGGTGGTGAATAATATGATAACGCCGTCTAAAAGAACTATAGCATTTTCAGTATTTTTTACCATGATTTTAATGTTTCTAGGTATATCAGTTTTTGAGGTCACAACTAATATTACATATAATGAAGTCCTGCAGAAAATTACCACCCTCTTAGGAGTTGTATTCACTTTTTATGCTTTTTTTATTGGTATGGTTATTTTTTTAGAGAATAATAATCCATCAAAGACAATTGCATGGCTTTTAATATTATTTTTAGTACCAGTGGTGGGATTTATATTTTACATATTATTTGGTCAAAATGTTAAAAACAAAAAGAAATTTGAGAAAAAGAAGAATATAGATTTTGAACTACTTTATCAAATAGCCAATACCCAAGAGAAAATTTTAAATGAAATAGGCTTGTTTGGTAATGATGAAAGCATGGTAAAAAGTAGATTGATAAAGCTCCTACTTAAGAATTCCCAAGCTCCCTTTACTGTCAATAATAATACGGAAGTATTAACAAATGGAGAAAGCACCTATGAGTCCATAATAAGTGAACTAAAAAAAGCCAAGGATCATATACATATGGAGTATTTTATAATAAGAAATGATAATATAGGAAATCGAATAAAGGATATCTTGATTGAGAAGGTAAGGGATGGGGTAGAGGTTAGACTAATATATGATAGTGTTGGTTGTTGGAAGCTGGGGAAAAAATATGTTAAATCCTTAAAAACAGCAGGAGCAGAAGTTCATGCCTTTTATCCAGTTATATTTCCAGTACTTAGTAGGCAATTAAATTATAGAAACCACAGAAAAATAATAGTTATAGATGGAAAAATTGGGTATTTAGGTGGAATAAACATAGGAGATGAGTATTTAGGTAAAAATCAGAATCTAGGATTTTGGAGAGATACACATATAAAAATCCAAGGTGAAGCCATATATAGTCTTCAAAATATCTTCTTAAAAGACTGGTATTTCGTATCAGGAGAAATCATGTCCCATAAAAAATACTATCCTAAGTTAGGGTATTATGGCGAACAATTAATACAAATAGCTTCTAGTGGGCCGGATTCCGATTGGGAATCAATTTTACAAGCATATTTCACTATGATTTCCACTGCAGAAAAAAGAATATGGATTGCAACACCATATTTAGTTCCCGATGAGAGTATATTGATGGCATTAAAAACCGCAGCATTAAGCGGAATAGACGTTAGAATAGCTATACCTAGTAAACCGGATCATTATTTAGTTTATTGGGCATCAAAGTCTCATATTGAAGAGTTACTTATGGCTGGAGTTAAAATATACACATACGAGAAGGGATTTATTCATAGCAAAATATTATTGGTAGATGGGATTGGTGCATCTATTGGAACAGCAAATCTTGATATCCGTAGTTTTAGTATCAATTTTGAGGTAAATGCCTTTATATATGACAATGAAGTGGTGAAAAGGCTAGAGGATGATTTTATAATGGATATTAAAGATAGTAATGAAGTGATATTAGAGGAACATCTTAAGAGAAGTATATATACTAAGTTTAGAGAAGCCTTGGGAAGACTATTTTCACCATTGCTTTAGAGAAGAGATTTATGGTATGCATAATAAATAAAGTATGCTAGAATATAAAATGAAGTAAATTACTTTGGAGGAGAATATATGGGGTATCTTATAATAATAATTTCCATAATTATTTTTGATCAATGGACGAAGCACCTGGCAAATATTCATTTAAAATCAATAGAAACATATCCTTTGATTCAAGATGTTTTTCATTTCACATTTAGGAAAAATCGTGGAGCCGCATTTAGTATGCTGAGGGATAAACAAACATTTTTGATAATAATAACATCAATTGTAGTTGCCATTTTAATAGTTTATTTAATGAAGATAATGAAAAAGCAGAATCTATTACTGATCAAATTACCTATGGCCTTTATTATAGGAGGGGCTATTGGAAACCTAATAGATAGAATACGATTGAAATATGTTATAGATTTTTTTGATTTTACTTTAATAAATTTTGCAGTTTTTAATGTAGCCGATGTATTTATAGTTATTGGATCAATAATTTTTGCTTATGCTGTTATCTTTAAGAATGTTGAAATATAAATATAAAAAAAGAGGATTTTGATTATCAAAATCCTCTTCTTTGGTTTTTGAGACAAAACCTTTTATTCCACAGAATAGAAAATCTACCCTCAAAAATGTGGATAAATTATAATCCACAGCATAGTTATCAACAAAACAATCCCTCTTAAATCCTACTTATTTCTGTCATTACTTCCTTTAATTCTTCCATTGAAGTTTTCATTGTTTATGACTATATAATTAATTATGCCTCCTAAAATAATCAATACTCCACCGGTTATACTTAAGAGATCAGGGAATTCACTCCAAAGAATTATTGCCAATATAGCTGAAAATAGTATATTAGTATATCCATATATAGCCAATCTAGAGGCAGGTGCGAATCTATATCCCGTAGTCATAAATATTTGAGCTGCTGTTGCAGATATACCTATTAAAAGAAGCAATACAAGCTCCCTCGGACTTGGATAAGTAAAATGCCCCATGAGCATAAATGGAATTGTGGATAGGGTAGAAAATAAGCAAAAGAAAAATACTATTGTATAGGGTGATGAGTAAAGCCTAAGCTGTCTTACACAGGTGTATCCTCCAGCAGCAAATACCGCCGATGATAGACCTACTAGGGCTGGTATAATGGTATAATCAAATTGCGGCTTTATTACAAAGCCAGCACCCAATAAGGCTATTAGCATCGCATAAATTTGATACTTGATAACATTTTCTTTCAAAAATAATAAAGAGAGCAATATAACAAAAAATGGTGACATTCTATTAAGTAAAGCTGCATCGGATAAAGGTAATTTAGATATTGCATAAAAGTTTGCAGCTACTCCTAACAATCCAAATACAGATCTCAAAGTTAGTAGCTTGATATTTGAACCTATAAGATTTTCTTTGTTTTTTATGAGAATAATACCTGTAATTATTACTCCCACAAGGTTTCTAAAAAATATTTTTTCGGCAATGGGAATGGATGGTATAGACTTAACCGCTGCCCCCATTACGGCGAAAAACAAGGAAGATAAAAGTAGACATATTATGCCTTTAGACTCTTGTTTCATATAAAACACCTCATTTTCTATATATACTAGTAATTATTATATGAAATTAATCATAATATTGATTATATATCATTACGAATAAATATAAACATTTATTAAGGAAATTTAAATATAAAAAGACAAATTATCAGTTGAGCAAATTGCATAATTACCTTCTACAAAAACTATCTACCATATGTAGTCTAAAATTCTTCAAAGCCATACCATCAAATATGCTTATATCTTAAGCAATTAAATCAAGGATGATATTCGCATATTAGGTTTAGCCAAGTA
>JAOASB010000032.1 GCA_025210375.1 Maledivibacter sp.
CTTCTACAAAAACTATCTACCATATGTAGTCTAAAATTCTTCAAAGCCATACCATCAAATATGCTTATATCTTAAGCAATTAAATCAAGGATGATATTCGCATATTAGGTTTAGCCAAGTAAGAGTTATGCAATTTCCTCAAGTACTAACCCCTGGATATTTCGTAATATTCTGAAATTTTTTTGCCTATTAATACATCCTTACACTTGTAGAATTCCCATATCCATAGGGGGATTAATTAATAGAATTTTTATAAAAAAGTTCTTTTATGTAAACCCTATATTATAGAAAAAATAAAAGCCACATTCAATAATCCTATGGTTCATAGGTTTATTAATGCGACTCTCCATATCTCCCGTCGATGTATTCATCTAAAGAAATTATACCATTTTAGCAATTAAATGTAAATATCAACTCAATTATTGAACTAAGGGTTAAGGTACATTGTTTTATAGCTTTAGCACTGTATTATGATTCAAACCTATTCTCTTTATTTCAATAACCAGCACATAGCTCTTTGATTATCTCCAATCTTAAAATAGGGAGGTTGCTTTTCCATACATATATCCATTTTATAGGGACATCTTGAAGCAAATGGACAGCCCTTAGGTGGATTTAGCAAGCTTGGTGCAGTTCCATCTATAGGTACCAGTTTTTGATCTTTCCCTAGGTCAAGTCTAGGAACCGATTTAAGAAGCCCCTTAGTATAAGGATGACTGGGCCTATAAAATATATCTCGAACGGCTCCTTCTTCCATAATCATTCCCCCATACATAACAATAACCCTTGAACAGATTTCTGCTACGATGCCTAAATCATGGGTTATAATAATCATAGCTGTATTTATTTTCTCCTTCATTTCCTTAATTAATCTTAATATCTGAGCTTGTATAGTAACATCTAAAGCCGTAGTAGGCTCGTCGGCTATCAGTAAATCTGGCTCACAGGATAAAGCCATGGCAATCATAGCCCTTTGTCTCATGCCTCCACTGAATTCGTGGGGATAATTGTCTATTCTTTTTTCCGGAGAGGGTATCCCTACCAGCCTTAGCATCTCAATAGCTTCGTTTCTTGCTTCTTTTTTCTTTAATCCTTTATGCCTTCTAATAATCTCTATCATCTGTCTACCAACGGTATATACAGGGTTTAGAGATGTCATCGGATTTTGAAAAATCATTGCCATCTTATTTCCCCTCAATACCGACATTTCTTTTTCCGATTGCTCCCTCAAATTTGTATCTTTAAATAAAATTTCTCCATCTACAATTCTACCCCTATTCTTTAATAATCCCATAATGGATAAAGAAGTGACACTCTTACCACTTCCTGACTCCCCAACAATCCCAACGGTCTCTCCTTTATATATATCAAAATCCACTCCCCTTACCGCCTTAACTTCACCCTTCGGTGTAAAAAAGGAGGTCCTAAGATTTTTAACCTGCAGTAGTTTTTGTGACATATCTATCACTCCATACATATCTATTTCTATCAGTCATTTATCTTTGGTTCAAATGCTACCCTAAAAACATCACCAAGAATATTGAAACTAAGTACAGTTAGTAGGATAAGTATACCAGGAAACATAGCTAGATATGGTGCTTCTCCTATAAAACCTTGGGCATTTTTTAACATACTTCCCCAGGAAGCATTGGGTTGTTGGACTCCTAGTCCTAAAAAACTCAATGCGGATTCCATAAGTATTGCCCTAGCCATATTAATAGTGGCAGCAACAATTACCGTTGACAATATATTGGGTATAATATGCTTTATAATAATATTCTTGGAACTTTGTCCTGCCACCTTGGCATATAGAACATATTCTCTTTCCTTTATGGAGAGGGTTTCTCCCCTCACAATTCTAGCAATCCCCATCCAACTCAATAATCCAATGATAATTATTATATTATGTACACCTGGGTCCATATATGTGTTTGCAATTAGAATTAGTATGAAGGCCGGTATACTCATCAATATATCAATACCTCGCATTATTATACCATCGACTTTTCCTCCGAAATAGCCACTTATCGTCCCTACTATAGTTCCTATGGTGGTAGAAATGAGCATTGCTAAAAAGCCCACAGTAAGGGATATCCTCCCACCGTATAAGGCCCTTGTAAAATAATCTCGTCCATAATCATCGGTGCCAAAGAAATGCTTAATACTGGGCTTTACTAATCTATTGATAATATCTATTTCAGCTGGATCATAGGGTGTTATGAAGGCTAAAAGGGATGCAATAACTAATATCCCGATTATTAATATAGCGGCCTTTGCTAAGTAGTTTTCCTTTAACTGAATTTTTATATTTTCTAATATCCGTTTATTCATACTATCACCCCAAGTCCCTAATTCTAGGATCAACAAACCCATATAGGATATCTGCAATCAAATTCCCTACTATAAGTAATAAAGAAGATATCATTGTTATTGCCATAATTATAGGATAGTCAAAGCTAAAGATTGCATTTATTCCAAGACGTCCCATTCCTGGCCAGCCAAATACCGTTTCCGTAATAAATGCTCCAGCTACAAGTTGTGGTAAAGACATTCCCAGTATAGTTATTACTGGTAAAAGGACATTTTTTAAAATATGATTAAATAGAATTTTTGTCTTGTTTGATCCAAAGGCATATTGTATAGTAACATATTCCTCCCCAAGCTGACTAATTGTATTTGATCTAATATATCTCATTATTTCCGAAATATTACCAAAACTCAGTACAATACAAGGCATTATACCATGTTTAATTACATCACCAAAGGAATTAACTCCAATCGTATGCATGCCCATACTAGGCAGTAAATTTAATTTTAAAGAGAATATATAAATAAGCATCATTGCAAACCAAAAACTTGGGATTGAAATTCCAATATAAGAAATGATATTTAAAACATTATCAATAAATTTATTTTTATTTACTCCGGCTATTAGTCCCAATGGAATTGACACAATTAAGGCCATTATAAGGGATGCTCCTCCCAAGCCAACTGTAGCAGGTAATCTCTCCATAATTTGATCTAACACAGGTCTATGATTTATATATGAATATCCAAAATCTCCTTTGAAGATATTTTTTATCCACATAAAGTATTGAATTATTATAGGCCTATCCAGTCCCATATTATGCCTGATTCTTTCAATATCCGCTGGACTCATTTTAGGTGTTACAAAGGCCTCAACGGGATCTCCTGGGGCCAACTGTATAAGCATAAAGGAAACAATTGATACAAATAAAAGCATGGGTATGGCTTGTATTATTCTCTTGATAATCAATTTAATCATAATTTCTCCCCTAATAATTAAGAAGAAAATAGCCAAATATATTCATACTACATTATACATTGGTCTATTTTCTTCAATGGTATATAGAGATTCCAGTCAAAACTTTAATTTAGGACTCTCTATACTTTATTCAGTCATGTAAAGCTTAGATAAATCTTCAAACATAAATATAGGAGCAGGTTTAGCCTCTTCTATTCCACCATATTTTTTATTGATAGCTACAATAGATTTTGGGTAAGCTATTGGATATTCTATCATATCTTCAACTATAGTTTGTTGTATAGTTTTATAAAGCTCACTTCTTTTCTCCTTATCAGTCTCAATGGCGGCTTTTCCCCATAGATCATCTATATCTGAGTTACTGTATCCCATAAAATTATACATTTGTCCAGTTTTGAAAATACTTTTATATACATCTGGCTCAGAACCCATTACATAACCATTAAAGGCCATGTCAAAATCTGTATTTTTAGGATTTAGTAGTTTTTGATAAAATGCACCTCTATCTAATGCCATTAATTCTACATTTATGCCAATACCCTTTAATCTTTGTTGAATCACTAATCCTTGACTTTCTTGATCCTTTTTAGAGTTAATATATGCCAGTTTTAGGTTTAGGTTTTCTACACCGGCATTAGCCATTAATTCCTTAGCTTTTTCAAGGTTATAATCAAAAGGATTTACATCATCGGTATAAAAAGCTGTATCTGGAGTAAAGATAGAATAAGCTGGGTCAGCATAATCACTTGATATGTAAGCAGCTTTTACAAGTTCATCCTTATCTATTGCATAGGCTATAGCTTGTCTCATATCCTTATTTTTTAATGTTTCGTTATTTAAAATAAATACCATATTGTTTAACATACCCTCATTAAATGTAAATACATTTAATTTATCATCCTTAGAAAACTTTTCCGCATCATTAGCTGAAATATATTTTGCTGATAATTCTCCTGTTTGCAATGCAATATTTGATGTATTTTCATCTCCAATAACTCTATAAACAACCGTATCTAGATAGGCTTTTCCACCATAGTAGTCATCAAATCTTTCAAGTATCACATTTTCTCCCGATACAAATTCTTTAAATTTAAATGGCCCTGAGCCTACTGGACTATCATTTTTTTCGCTCTTGGCTAAATCCTTTTCTCCTTCAAAAATATGCTTTGGTATTGGATAAAATTGGTCCATACTTCCCATAAAGGTCATTGAAAGCTCCGGCAGCTTAAAGTCCAATGTTAAATCATTGATTTTATTAACTTCAATTTGTTTACCATTTATAATGAAATTTTCTCTTATTGTACTATTTTGATTTGGATCTAATATCTGCTGTAATGTAAATATAACATCATCGGCAGTTAGTGCATGTCCATCATGCCATTTTATACCTTCTTTTAGTTTCAAAGTGTAGGTCATATAATCCTCGGATGGCGTAATACTTTCAGCTAGATAGTAGTGAACTTCTCCATTATTTGTATTATATAAAGGATCATATAATGCATTATTAACAGTCATTGTAACTCTATCATTCCCATATAAAGGATTGAGTACTAAAGGATCGCTTCCTATTGGGAAAACAATACTTCCACCATTCATTGGTTCTTTAGCTTGCTGTATATCAGTGTTTTTTTGAGTATCTCCATTGTTATTTTCTTTTCCTTCCTTAGCTGTTTCCCCTCCACAAGCAGCAAGAAAAACCATACATAATATCATTATTCCAGTAAATATTTTTTTAAATCTCATATTATTCCTCCCTAAGAATCATATTTTCTCGGAATCACCCGAGTATAATGTTGTAGGAATTCCCTAGAAACATATACCCTTTGACACATTGAATTCTCTAAATACTAGGTAAATGTCTCTGCTTTATTTCCCCATGTATTATATCATCTACAAACATAAGTATGAAATAAAATTTTTTTATACGAAAATTTTATTTATTAAAAATTTTTATGTTGTACCTATGCAATCCTATAGTTTAGGACTAGATACCCGAGTAATACTTTCCAATAAATATATGGATTACTATATAAATTATAGACCTCAAAAAAACTTGGGAACTGCCCCCAAGTTTCTATAAACATAATTGTATAAATCTACAAAAATTACGTCAAGTAACCATATGTTTCATATCCACTTTTTTCTTTATATAATACTAATGTTTCTAAGAACCTTTGTCTTTATTCATCATTTTCAAACAAATCTTGTCTATAACTATGTCTAGGGAACGCAATAATTCCATCCCCTAGACACTTTAATACTCTACCCCAAGGCTTAATTGGATATCTTCTTTGTGGTACTTAAAACAAATTTAATGGCTGCAAAGTATGCCTCTTTCTCTTCATTACTCAGAACCCGGGGACAGGTTGGCTGTCCTGTTTCTATTCGCTAAATTTGAGGATGTAAATTAACTTATTCTTAGGTTTGCATAACCCTATCTTATAGTGTGTCAAAACTTAGAAATTTATCAGGGCTAAAATGTACGGAAAACCCCGAACTTGACAAATTTACAAGTTTTATAATTAGTTTGGCTGGTTAATAGGCTCATATGAAATTATGGTTAACCGTTTAAACAAAGATTTATTTGCACCCCCGTTTACTGTGCTATTATGCAAGAAATCGGGACAAAACTCCTGTCATTTTGTCCCATTACTGTCCCTTTGTCCCATTAGATTTTTAGTCCTACTTTCTTTCTATATGAGAAAAAAAGTATATTATCAATTACAAAAAAGAATTTCATTCCAAAGTTTGATGAAATTAAAGATATAGTTAGTGTTGGATTTACTTCATTTTTATCAACAATTGGAGCAAGTGTAGCTTCAGTATTCTTGAATCGTGCATTAATCACATATGGAGGAAATGCAGCAATCACTGCTATAGGTGCTATAAGTAGCTTATCCACTTTATTTTTGATGCCCATAATAGGAATTCAGCAGGGTATGCAACCAATAATAAGCTACAATCATGGTTCAATGCTTAAAGATAGAGTGAATAAAACTGTACTATTGAGTATTATAATATCATCAGCATTTGTCGTGATAGTGTTCGTTTGCCTACAGATATTCCCTGAAACTTTCATGTCTATGTTCTTAAGCAAAGAATCCAGTACCATGCAGGTGGCTGTTACAGGATTAAGATACTATATAATTATGCTACCAGGATTAGGTATAGGCTTTATTGGCTCAGCATATTTTCAGTCAATCGCTAAAAGCAAAGAGGCAATAATTTTGGGCTCTTTAAGACAGTTTATATTGTTAATCCCTTTAGTTATAATCTTACCAAAACTATTTGGTTTAAAAGGAGTATGGTTATCTACTCCCGTGGCTGATGCCATCACAATATTAGCAACGACTATACTATTAATCAGGGATATTAAGACTCCTTATAAGCAAGTAATGGTACAATCAAGCTAAAGATTTATTTAAGTAAATGAAGGAGCTGTGTCAAAATGATTTGAAAAACCATTTTGATACAGCTCCTAGTTATATCTAGGGGGACGGAGTTATTGACAATATTATGTTTTAGAAACATATTGTCGATGACTTCCTAGATAGTCATGATCATATTTTGTCTATTTATTCATCCCAATATTATGTGATATATTCCTGTTTTACTTCTCTTGCATACTACTCTTTGCGTATTTATTAGCCTATGATTATTCTAACAAATTGTTCTGTGTGGAAGCATCAACTCCGACCCCTTGCTTCTACTATTGGAGATATAGTCGGAAACTGTCGGAAAAAATTACTACTAATGACGAATTATATAAATTATGATATAATATGTTCGAAATTACATAATTTAAGGAGGCCGAAAGATGAAAGCAAAAAAATTAGGAAGCTATTTTATTGTAGTTATGTTAATGGTATCATTTGTGTTTAGCAACTCAGTATTGAGTTCATATGCTCACTCTACATTAACAGAAAAAACAAGCTTAAAAAAAATGAAAGTTGGTGATGTAATTAGAGCTAATTACAAAGCCAATGCTGGAAAGATTGGCGCATTTAGTAACTTAGGACAGTCTACAGGGGATTTAATACCTGTTAGCTCATCAAAATCCCCAGATGGAGATTTTTATTGGATATATGTTGGAGATGATGAACAAGGTAGAATGAAGTTAATTGCTGATAGAAATATACAAAAGGATATTAGTTGGGATGCTTTAAATGCAGATAAAATAATTGAAGGTCTATCTGATTGTAAAAGTTATGTTCAATTTAATGATAGTTCATATGTAGATTTTAGTAGAGCTTTATCTGAATTAGGAAATAGTGATTTTACTATTGAATTCTATTCATCATATACCGATACTAGTAGAGATATAATACTAGGTTCATATAACATGGGTGGAAGTTGCTTGAATATTGAATGGCATTATGGAAAAATAAGAGTATATCCTGCTGATCTTTATAGTCCTCAGAAATATGAGGTTGGAAAAATGTATAAGATCACAATAGCTTTTAGAAAATCCGATGGAATGCATAATATATATGTAGACGATAAATTAGTTGCTTCAAAAAAATACAACTTACAATTAAATTCAGATTATAAACCACGGTTAGGTTCCGATGGTAGGAGTGGCACTATTCGACTATCCGATAAACTTGCTGATTTTAAAATTTTCAATTCTTACAAAACACCAGAAGAAATTAAGAACTCCAAACCTACAAATTCTGATGTTGTATTATGGTATGACTTTAGAAATATAAATAATAAAACTATTATTGATAGTTCCGTAAATAAGATAAATGCAACTATAAATGGATCACTTGAATCTGTCACAAAGGGAAATAATCTAGGATATGGGACTATTCGCTGTATTGAAGGTGGATTGGAATGGGATAAAAATATAGTTAACAATACCCTTAATGGTAAAATAACAGCAGGAGACAATAATATTTGGAATTGGCAAGGTATTTATTCACTTACTTCGAGCAATGATAATTCTCAAAAAATAATTAGAGGAAATACTTCCCCAGACGGTTCTTCTCATATAACGTCTTCTGAATTAGCCGGATTTAGACCTGTACTTCTAGTAGAAAAAGAGGATGAACCCTCAGTGAACTCTAAAGTATTGAATATCGAACCAGAAAAAGAAAAAATAAAGCAAAATGAAACTGTAGCAGCTAAATTGGTTATAGACAACCTAAAAGAAATTGTAGCAGAAGATATAAGAATAAACTACGATGAAGAAAAACTAGAATTTTTAGGTTTTGAAGAAATAGAGGGAATGAAATTAGTAAAGTCCATTGAAAAAACAGAGGATGGTTATCTAAGAGTTATAATAGCAAGTAAGGGTGAATCAAATATAGTAAATGCTAAAAAAATATTGTTGAAATTAAAATTTAAAGGTATTGGTATAGGAGAAACCGTTATTAACATTGCTAAAGGAAGAGTTACAGACGGTATAGAAATGGAAAAGGAATTAACAGAAGATCAATGTGGAGAAGGAACAATAATAATTGAAGTCTTAAAGGATGTTAATAACAGCGGGGAATTCACATTGCTAGATTTAGGAATTGATGCTAGACATTTATCCAAGGATCCAACATCTTCACAATTATCTAAGTATAATACTGATATTGTTGTGAATGGTCAGATAGATGATGCGGATTTATTGGAAATAGGAAAACTTATATTAAGCAATCCAAACTATACACCAAATAAATAGAACATAACAAAAGGATAGGATATTTACTCTATCCTTTTATTATATTTACAATTCAACCTTTGCAAATTGAAAACAATATAACCAATTAAGGCTCAAAAAAATTCCCCAAGAAAGAAGCACACCAATCTATTGACAGACTCCATAAACAACTTGATAACATCAGTTTTCGATAAGCTCTCATATATTTTACCCTTTAATCCAACTTCTCCCCAAGCCTCACAAGCCCCCATGCACACTGCACTCTATTTACAGCTTCCTTTGGTTTAAAGCCTTCATATATAAAGCCCATCTCCTTAGCTAGCTTTAGGTATCCATATGACCACTCTTTACCTTCCTCATTCATTGTTTTAGCCTTTTCTTCTAGTCCTGCTGCTCTTATGAGTATTACCATTAACTGCTCTCCTGTTATGTTTTTATCGGGGGAGTTGGTGTCATTAGCAGTTCCAGTTATATAACCCTTGTCGGCACATATTTTGATGCATTCATCTGCCCAGTTGGTATCTGGGAAATCCTTTGAGCCTTGGACTTCACCCTTGAGTCCAAGGACATTTACTAGGTATTGTGGGAATTCTGATCTAGTTACTGATTTGTTTGGCTTAAATGTTCCATCGGGATAACCGGATAAGGTGTAGTCGTATACTAAATCCATTGTTTCCTTAAAAGCAAAATCTTCCGGTTTATAATCACTAAATAAGCTCTTCTCTGACTGGGGTCTGTATTTTTCATGGAGCATTTTAAATACTGATTTGTTATTATAGGCACTTGCCATGCCATATAGGCTTTGTTCAGTGGACATTGCATTGCTAGATACTCGATAATTTCCGTATTCACTTAATACATGGGTAAAGCTCCCATCCTTTAATTGAAATTTAAGTAATGCTGTGGTGGGATTATTCCCATCTTTGGTGGTCCACTGTTCTCCCATTGGGTCTTGGCCTATAGAAGTTAGTGCCAGGATTACCCAGGAACAGCTTTCTGGATTTACTGATCCCCAGGACTCAAATCCACCGTCGTCTATCTGTCTTTCATGTAAGAAATTCAAGGCTTTTTGTACCACTGGATTGGATTCATCCTCTCCTAACATTCCAAATGCCATAAGGGCTGCCGCCGTCATATCTATATCGGAATCAATCAAAGCATAATCCTCTGGGTCTTCAAAATATTTCACATCATAGGTATAACCCCCATCGGGATGCTGTTGTTTTTCTAACCACTTTAGGGCCTTATCCTTATCCGGAATTGGCTCACCCGCACAATAAAGGGATATAATTCCGAAGATATGGGCATTGATCAAATCCTCTCCCACGGGCTTTTTAGTTTTATTATCCTCTACGGAATCTGCAAATTTGCCGCTGGACAGCATGGTATTTTTTTCTATCTCCACAAGATTTAACCCACCAAAATTTCTAGGGTCTTTACCCGCCGAGCATACGCCAATGATAGTCCTTTGGTAATCTGTGTTTGCCGATTTTCTAAGCCCTGAGCCCTCTTTTACCTGTTGCTCCCTCCAATATACTCCGTTTTTGCCATCCTTTGTTGTCCATTTTTCTCCACTAACATCTTCTTTAAATCCAAAAAGTCCGAGGGCTGGCCAATCAAGGATTCCTTCAAATTCATTTTCCTTGTAATTGTTATAGTAGTAGTCTATTGTTTTCTGAGCCTTTTTATAAAGCTCCTCTCTAGTGAGCTTTGAAGTCTCAGCATATATAGATGTGGCAAATGAATTAAATATAAAGATTATGGTAAATAAGGCTAGAGCTAAATTGAAGAACCTATTGTTTTTCAATCCTTTTAACATTAAAATCCCCCCTACGCAAAATTTTGATAACTGTACGCCAATAAAACTCAAGAAACGAAAGTAGACTCTGAGGTTTCCTTTTAGCTCCCTTTACAAAACTGTTTTGTCCTCTTTTTATTCAAAGGATAAACGGGTTTGTAGGAGGAGCGTAAAAGGATTCTCAGTGGCTACTTGAGTAAATCAAACTCACAAGCGTACATTTATAACATTACCCTATTACTTAAAACTTCCTTATAGCAATGTCAGCTATAAAAAGCATTAAAGCCAATGGCAGTAGTATAAAGCTTATATGGATATCAGATTTATTTTTTCTTATGGGCTGTTTAAATACATTGATTTCTTTATCAATAAATCTGCCATCCGTGGCATTGCATAAAGCAGTTAAGGTTTTTATTCCACTTTCCCTATCTAGCCCATACTCTGGACAATAGTCTAGATTTATGGTTTTAGTTATGCTTTCCACGGCCCCCTTAGCATCAGTCAGTTTAGCTGTTACATAATAGGTTCCCTCTTCATCTAAAAAGAAGCTTCCTCTATATTTCCCTGTGGCTACCTGCTTTAACGACATAGCTCCCTTGGATTTATGTGGTCCCTGTACCACCATTTCCATCTTTTCATTGTCCTCAGCCTTGGTGTTAACCACAAATGCCTCTACTTTGCCTTTGCTTTTTTCTAAATAAAGCTCCATGCTTTTATTGGATTCATGGGAAATCACTGAACTAATTAATGATGACCATTTTGATTGAAAGCTATGCCACTTAATCCATGAATTACTCCACCCGCCCTTAAGATCAGAAGTCCATACCAAAACTTTTCCAAGTCCATATTGCCACCCTGCTAGGATAGGATCATCTAAAGGACTTTTCAAAATAAGTTCTGCTTCATCCTTTATGCCTGTACCTATATACCCCTTTAAATTGGGCAGTACATCCTTGCTAAAAACACTTTTATCCACCTGTATGGGGGTAAACTCCTGGTTATTGATATATTTTTTAGTCGCACGATAGGTTTCCTTCGCAAATATGTTTGGTATAGCTTCGAAATCCTTGACAAAATAACTCCTGCCCTTTGTTTCCTTAGACAACCTTTTTAAAACCCCTTGATCTGCATCGTAACCCATTGCCACCGTGGATAGAGTTATATTATTTTTCTTCATATTATTTATAAGGGTATCATAGCCCTCCTTTTCCCCCTGTCCATCGGATAATAGTATGATGTGTTTGATCTTTACTGGAGTGTCTTGAAGCTTCTTTATTCCTTCACTTAGGGAGGGTATGATTAGGGTCCCCCCCTTTGCCCCAAGCTTCCCTATATCCTCCTCTATTACTTCTTTATCCCTGGCAGATCCAAGGGGTACTATCCACTGTAGAACATCTGAAAATGCCAATACTCCAATATAATCATTATCTTCTAGGATACCCACAGATCTTATGGCGGCTTCCTTTGCCATATCTATTTTCTTTATTCCACCGCTTTCATCGTCCATACTTCCAGAACTGTCTATAATAAGTACCAGTCCAGTATTAGGCTGCTTTTTATTGCCCTTCATTTTACAGCTCACCGGGAGCATATGCTCTAAAACAGTATCCTTATAGCCTCCCAGGGCAAAGCTTTCTTCACCGCCAACAACAATAAGCCCAACCCCAAGCTCCTTGACACATGTGTTGAGATTAGCTTCAAAGCTGGAGGAAATAGAATCATGGTGAATATTTACTAGGAATATACCGTTGAATTTTGACAAGAAATCTATATTGTCGGCAACCCCATTTGGTGTGCAGCTTTGCAGTTCAAGCCCCATGCTTGTAAGAAGATTTTCCACTATATGAACATCTTCCTTCTTTCCAACCACTAGTACCCTAGGTTTATGTCCCATTTGTAAGCTTCCCGTTACCCTGTTGTTTTTCAGATTATTGTCTTCTTTAAAGACTATTTCCCCCCTATAATTCATATTTGATTTATTATTTAATGTTATATAATACTTAAATATATTCTCTCCTTTACTTACCCTTATGTCTTCCTTTATTAGAATTTCATTTCCACTATAAAAATAAAGGGTGCCTTTGGTATCAATGGTGCTATCTATTGTTAATTCCATAGGTATATTTTCTGCTTTATGTATATTGTTTGGGAGTTCTATGGAAGTCAGCTGTACATCATTTCCCTTATAACCGTCTATAGGATATATCTCAAGATTGATTTTCCTTTGTCTTAATTCATTTGCAGCCTCTAAAGCATCTCCAGCATTTTCTCTTCCGTCTGTAATCAAAACCAATCTTTTATTTGATTTTTGAGGAAAGTAGTCTGCTCCAAAGTCCAAAGCCCCTTGTATATCTGTAAAATATGGGTTAGGCTCAGATATTAGCTTAATATCTTCTATCCTATCCCTAAGGGACATATCTACCATGGGCTTTTTCCCAAAGGTTATTATTGCGGCTTTATCCTTAGGTTCCATTGAAACCAGCTGACTATTTATATAGTCCTCTATTTCCCTCTTACTATCCTCCATACTTATGGAGCTGTCTACCAAAAAAATAGTAGTGGTATCCCTAGAGGTCACATTTATAGTCATTCCAGTTAAAGATAGTATAAGGCAAATCAGAGTTAGCAATCTAACTAATATCCAATACCTTCTTCTATTAGGCTTTATTATTCTACTATGCTTAATGATTTGAAATGTGAAGTATCCCAGTATAACAAATGAAAACAATATAATTTTAATATCCATACCTCCGTTAAATGTCAACCTTAAACACCTCCCACTCTAACACCATGAATATAAGCAGAAGGATGATTATGATATTTTTTAAATCTATCCTTTTTAAAGAATTTGAATAGAGTGTATTGGATTTTTCACTTCCCCCAATGGCAGTGCTGTAATTTATATTCTCCATATTTGGAGGATTGACGAAAAAGCTTTTTATAGTGCCAGCATCATTAGTCAGCTCATAGCCTCCAACCTCATCCAGTTCAATCAATTCTCCCCTAGAAATATCTCTAGTTTTTGTTGAAGTTTGTAGCTTTACACTGCTGCCCTCCACATATATTTCGTCTCCGGGTTCATACCAATTTTTTTCTCCTTTGAAGAACCATTTCATAATATTATCTACTAGTATGGGAAAGTCTGCCTTCATAGAAAGATTGGTTTTACTCAAATCTATGGTGGAATAAATCTCCTTAATATCGGAATCCGTTTTATATGCCATTACAGTTCTTTCACCAACCCCAAGGATGCTTTGCAAATCATTATCTGACTTAAGATATGAAAAATCCTTTAGGTATATTTCCCTAAGCTTTATGTCCTTTGAAAACTCTTCATCAGTTATTTTCAACTCCCCATATTCCTGTAAATATTCCCCAAGCATGTTTTCATTAGGATTCAGATACCAAATTTTCTTAAGATTTGAAGTCTCTTTTTCCTTCATATATTTATTGATTATATATAAATCAAAGCCACCATCATCATTATATTCATTAACAGTTTTTAAGTTTATATAGGGAAGACTTTTTAGTGCCCTTTGAAGAAAATAATTTTCACCTATCATAAGAACCTTCTTTTTGTATCTATCCCCTATGGGCAATATGAATTGATTATCAATGGACAGCATATCTTCTTTTTTAATTGACATTTTTAGGCTTTGAGAATCATGGGGAACATTGATCCAGTTTACATCAATGATGTCATTAGAAGGTATATTGACCCTTTGAATATCATGCCAGCTGTTTTCATCCCTTAATTCCAAGATCAAAGATTTGTCCTTTTTTCCGTAATTTCTTATTCTAAATAGTGCCGTATCATTATAGTAGTCATAGCTTCCGTCTATAATCCCTATATTTTCAATCTCCCCACCAACCTTTATTTGTTTATCCCCAAATGCTAGGTTTTTGTCAGTAAATAAAATGATGGGTTTAGGACATGATGAAAGCAGGGTATCAGTACTCTTTATATTTAAAGCTTCACAGGTAGCTTTGATTTTAGTAAGCTCCTTTAATATCCTTTGTTTATCTCCAGCCTCTATGATCTTTTTAGTTTTTCTTCCTAGGATAATTAAATCCATAGAAACGTCATCATCGATGGTGTTCATATAGCTTTTTATCTCTTCCTTGGCAATTTCCATTCTAGAGTCACTATTTTCCTCTGCCATCATGGTCAAGGAGGTATCTAGGGCTATGATTAGCCTTTCCCCATCAAAGGTATCAATCCATATAGGGCCAGCAAATGCCATAACTATCAATATACCTATCAAAAGCTGAAGTAAAAGAAGTAAATATTTATTAATCCTATTTTTCTTTATTCCCTGTACTTCCTCTATTACCTCATCCCATAATCCAAGATAGGATATTTCCCTTTCTTTAAATTGCTGCTTCCTTAGATGAATAAGAATTATAAGGGGTAAAATTAGAGAAAGCAACCACCCTAGTGGATTTGAAAAACCCATTTAAATCACCTCAGTTGCCTTGGCTATGATATCAATTGGCTGCATGTCACTAGTAGAAAAAACATATTTTATATCCCTAGAGTCGCAGGCTTTTTTACAATTTTCTATGAACGCCTTAGTTTTTTGTCTATATATTTCTTTAATTCCCTCTTTAAGTAGCACCCTTCTATATTCCCCCGTCTCCTTATCTATAAGCTTAAGCTCTCCAGTGAAGTCAGGTTCTATTTCCTGGGGTGACATCAAGTGTATAACAACTATATCCTGTTCCTTTGAGGAAAGATAATCTAGTACATTTAAAAAATCCTTATCAAACAAATCGGATATGATGAAGGTCATACCCCCACTAAGACCCTTTATATGGGTTAAGGAATCAAAGCTGGTTCTGCCCCTTGGTACAATAGAAGCCATAAGGTCTATTAACCCATAAAAACTGTCTTTACTTTTAAGATTTTCTCTTAGTAACTTCACTTCATTATCCATGGTATATATGTTAAGGATATCCCTTTGATTTAAGGTTATATATCCAAGTCCCACTGATAAAAGTTTTGATAGTTCAAATTTGTTAGGCTTTCCAAAGTCCATGGATGCACTGCAATCCAGAATTACATTCACCCTCATCTGTCTTTCCTCGGTGAATTCTCTTATATAAAAGCTCCCAGTACGAGGATATGCCTTCCAATCTATCCTTCTTATATCATCTCCTGGACTATATATCCTATGGCCATAGAAATCATGGGATAATCCCAAGCCCTTACCCTTCCTATTTCCCCTAGGTCCTTTTATCAGTCTTTTTCTGGAACCTATGATTATATGTTCTATTTCCCTCAAAAACTTCTCCATATTATTTCACCAGCTTTAATATCTCAGCTATTATAGTATCCGTATCTATTTTTTCAGACATGGCACGGAAATTTGTGAATATCCTATGTCTAAGACAGGGATAGGCCATTGCCTTTATATCCTCAAAGGAAACATTAAATCTTCCCTCTGAAAGGGCTCTAGTTTTTGCCCCCATTATCATTCCTTGT
Source organism: Maledivibacter sp. (assembly GCA_025210375.1). Lineage (NCBI taxonomy): Bacteria > Bacillati > Bacillota > Clostridia > Peptostreptococcales > Caminicellaceae > Maledivibacter > Maledivibacter sp. Next base: position 16,220 of record JAOASB010000032.1, read on the forward strand.
ATCCCCCTAGGACTTACTCCACATTTTACGAAATCCCTTACCATGGGTATTTCACTTCTGTCAGGATGGGTAGACAGCATTATTTTAATAGCATATTCCTTTATAGGAGCAGCTATTGGAACATTTGTGGCGGCTTCCTTCATGCTTATTATGTCTTCCTTGCCTACTATTTTTCTTAAACTCAGACTTTGCTTTCTATTGCCTGTAGTTAAGTCCATTATTCTGGACAAGGACTCCATATCTGGAAGGGTTATCATTAGTTTAAACATAAATCTATCCAGCTGTGCTTCTGGTAATGGATAGGTTCCCTCCATTTCTAGGGGGTTCTCCGTTGCAAGGACAAAAAAGGGCTGGGGTAGTTCATATGTATTATTGCCCACAGTAACGGTTCCCTCCTGCATTGCTTCCAATAAAGCACTTTGGGTTTTAGGTGTAGCTCTGTTTATCTCGTCGGCGAGTATCAAGGAGCTAAATATTGGCCCTCTTTGAAAGGTAAAATCAAAGCTTCCATCCTTTTTATCCACTAAAAAGGTTCCCAATATATCTACGGGCATCAAATCGGGAGTAAATTGAATACGGGAAAAGGGTAGGTCTAAAACCTCGGAAAGAGTTTTGACAAGCTGAGTTTTACCAAGCCCCGGAGTCCCCTCCATGAGTACATTCCCCCCGGAAATTATTCCTATAAGTAAATTTCTGATTATGTGATTTTGTCCTATTATGGATTTGCCTACTTCCCCTTCTATGTCTTCGAAATAGTCTCTAAAGCTTTTAATCATCCTTTTCTCCATCCTTCATACCTCCATTTATCTGCATAAAATATTCCATAACCAGCTCTCTTCTTCCCACGGGTATATTCTGCTTGTATACGTATTTCATTCCTTCTTTTTCATATTCCATCAGGGCCCCCTGTAAATCCATCTTTTCACCCTCCACAGCTACAGCCCCATTGGAAAATTTACTGGTGATATTTCCAGCTTTTGAGCTTTGTCCAGAAATCCTTGAGATACTGCCATCAGCTTCTCCTAGCCTATTAGCTTCGGTAGCCCCTTCTACTTCTCCAAAAATCCCTTGATCAGTTCCTTTTCCAGAGGCAAAGCCTTTGCCTCCTCCTACTCCCTCGGTATTGTCCATGGCTTTATTCCCAACGCCTCCAGCCAAAAGCTCATTCCCTTCCCTATCACTTCCTCCACCGGAGCCCAAATCAGTTTTATTTCCCTGTGTAAATGTAGACACTTTATCTTGTCCACCCCTATTCTTTATTCCCCCATCGCTTTTTGCAATAAATCGCTCCTTGGTTTCCCTAAGCTCATCCAGTATGCCCTTTTCTAAATCCTCAAGGGCTTCTCTATCCCTAAGGGATTTAATGGTTCTTGCTAAGTCTTCCCCAGTAAAGGATTTCTTCTCTAAATCTTTTCTTATTTCATTAAGTTTTTCCTTAGTTATTGTGGTATGGGGTCTTTTCTCCTCTAGCTCAAGTCCTTGTAGCATTTTCTCCTGTTCTTTATCCGTAAAGCTTCTGTTTTTGCTGAGCTTAATGACACCTTCCATATCTCCGCTTTTCAAGGCATTTTTTAAGTCTTTATTAGCATCCGAGGCTCCTTGAAGGGCCCCACATAGTCCTTCAAGGGTATCAATATGATCCTTTCTCCATATATCTTCAATTTCCCTTTGAGCATGGTATATCTCCCCTGCGGCTTCATTAAAATCATAGGTATTCTTTAATCTTCTTTCTAAATCCTCCAGTATGTCCCTAGCCTTCCCTTGAAGCTCCTTATCCTTACCCAAGGAGTTATCCTCTTCCAGCAGCTTTTTTATCTCCTGGGCTTCTCCTCTAACTATTTTATTGATTTCTTCCCTTTCCTTTGCCAACTCTCTGGTTTCAGTAGGTAAATAGTATATTCCAAGGGAGATACAGATCATTAGTATACTAGCAAACAGCCTCTTCCCCCTTAATCTTAATCTATGCTTTTTGAGAAAATCGCCGTCCTTAAGTATGTCCTCCAAATCTTCTAGGAATACTTTTATAAGGGGAGTATTCTCTTCCCTATACTCTATATAGGTTATAAGCCTATCCTCTAAGCCAAGGCTGTCCCCTAGGTAGGCTGTATCCTTGAGCTTGGGTCTTTGGAGCAATCCTATGGTCAAAGCTATCGTCATCACTAAAGCCAATAGATATACTGCTTTTTTTAAAGGGTATACCAAGGGGTACAGGTGAATAAATGCCATGAGTAGGGTAGCGATTATTCCCGAGGCCAACATACCATTTATCAACCAGTTTAGGATTCCTTCAGCCCAAATTCTTCTCCTAAGCCTCTTCAGCATCAGGTCTGCTCGATGTTTTTCCATGCTTTATTCCTCCTGCTTTACTAGGTATGCTTTTAATTGTTAAAGTAAATGAAGCTATGGTTATAAAAAGAGAGAACAAGATGCTTGTTATTATAGGAGCTTCACCTAAATAATTGGTACCCCCTATTTGTGTATATAAAAGTCCTGTAATTGTTAGCAATGGATTTATAAAAAAAATGTTTGGAAAATCATTATCATATACTGTGGTTACAACCAAGCTCCCGTATTGAGCATAAAGATATAGGAATACTAGGGTTAATATAAGAACAATAAATATAAATAGAATCAAAGTAAAGCTTGTGAAATTCCTCATTTTATCCTTCATGTTTAAATACTGTTTAAGGCTCAATAAAGCTGTACCCCAGCATATCTGTATGATTAATGGTAAAACAAAATTGACACCATTTAGCTGTCCTGCCATAAATATAATTAAAATAAGGGGAATAGAAGCTAGTGAAAGAAGACTGCTCCCTACAAGCATGGAAATATACCCCCTAAAAAACTTACCCTTTGAATCATACCTTGTTATTTGACCATAATCCCATAAAGGTACTAGCATTGTAAAAATCATAAATTGAAATATTATAAAGTAAAGATACCCTTTATTATAAATCTGAGGGTCATAGCCATGGGCCCTATAGGCCACCATAAATATATATCCAATCAAGGCCGATGAGGATATCAATAAATAAGTAAGTATCAAAAGTAGATTTCTATTGCTGATCCTATTCATATAGCTCATCTCCCGGATTTATTTTACCCTTTATAGATATCTGTGGAATGATCAGTCTACCCGCACCTGTCACTTTTAAAGCTAATGGTCGATCTTGGGTATAGTTCATAAGCCTATCTCCTTCAAGCATTCCAGTGTTTAGACTTTCCCACATGTGTTTATTGTGATTATATAGCTGTAGCTTTACTTCTCCGCCTTCTATATTAGTAAAAATAGAAATATTGCTAGGCTTAAGGGAAGATGGTATTACATAATACAGTAACAATTCCCCTCCTTTTTCCAAGCTGTATTCATTTCGTAAATTTTTAGATAGTTCCTTGTTATGCTCACAAATGGGCTCTATAAATTTGGGTGGTAGTGATATTTCTGTTCCCTTAGCCTTCATATTTATAGGACAGATATTTAAACTAAGGTTCTTGATTTTTTTATTTTTACCATTGATAGAAATTCTTCTTTCATTTTCAGAAAAACCAACGAGCTTGCAATTAATACCCTTGGTTTTTATATGACTCAAATAATATTCAAAAATCCCCCTTTTATAGGTATCAAGACCAGCAGTTTGAGATATATTGGCTATATAATTGTAATCACTAAGGTTAAAGAGTCCGTGGTCAAGCTGATATTCTATATTAACTTTTTCTTTACTCTTTATATCTCCTAAGGGTACCATGGTATCTCCTATTATCAAAAAAGCGTTATAAAGTCCATGGGTCAAAGGATTGGTCAGCTCTCCACCTACTATATCCTCACTTAGCTCTAAGGTTAATTTGGACTTATCCCCACTATTTCTTTCTTTTATAAATAGATAGTGGCAATTGATGTCATTATAAATAATTTCTTCCTTTATTGGATCCAATATATAATTTTCATTTGTCATTTCCTTTGCAAAATCTGCCTTAGATATGTCTACACCCATTACATCCCCTTTATAGGGATAAATATTAGTTAAACTAAAGCTTGTGGCGGCTTCTTTATGAAGAATTATACTACTGCATACTGCTTTGGTGCTTTGAAGCCCCCCGGCCCATGCCATAATATAAAATAGAGATGATACCCCCAATATTACGATAAAAGCTGTACCCCTAGGTCTTTCTTTCCAAAGAAGGGTTCCGATGATCAGTATAATATATATTAGCAGTAGAATTGATAAAAGCAATAGCTTATCCACCCTAGGCTTAAGAAGATGATCTGCTACAAACTGTAACTCTTCACTGGCCTGAGCCTTGTTATCTAAATGACTTTCCTGGATTATAGCCTCTAATCCCCTTGGTGAAATATATTTTTCAATGGAAGCTTGTATTAGCTTTACATTCTTTTCCTTGAGAAGATTAGTTGATAATCCTACCACCCCTCCATCCCCAAGCCTCTCAACTCCATTGATATGGGAAAATACTCCCGTCAAGGTTTTATGTCCAAACTCCCCCGTTCCCACTAATGCTAAACCACCTCTGCTAATCCACTCTAAAAGAATGTCTTGATTTTCCTTTGATAAATTACCTATATTAAAATTATCTATAACCATAACATTGATATTTTCTAACTCCTCCAAAGAATAGGATAGCTTTTCATCTAGCTTTATAGCCACTACTTGTCTATCTTTCAAAAAAAACGGCTTTATACCCCTTACATAATATAATTCCTCTGGTGTTTCACTTACCAGCCCTATGGCTAGGGAGCTTGAGCTTATAATCTCTGGAGTAATATTTTTACTTGATACAATATCTTCTCCACTCATAAAGTAAACCTTTATAGGGTTATTGACCTTAAATATGGGTATTGAAAATTCAATGGTCTTTTTTGTTCCCTTTGGTAGGCTAATGAAGCTTTTATATACTCTATCGTCCATTTCTAAAACTAAATTTCCTTCAATATCCTTATCCTCAGATACCATGGCTATGCCCACTGGATTAAGCCCACCAAGCTTACATCGTCCTTCAAATCCCACCTTTACATCAAGGGTTAAGTCCGAATGAGCATGGGCTTGTATGAAAAAAATTAAGAAAATGACTATACCAAATGCTACTTTTTTGATTTCCTTCATCTAAAATCACTTCCCCGTATACTTTAATACTTTAGTATTTTTTCAGTATGTTTCAGTTTAAATAGGGTACGTTTTCTATTGCTTCTTTCGTTATAACAGCTCCAAAATACTGTTTTATAGACTGGGGTTTATTTATTAGCACATCTAAAGCCAATCCAACACCTTCTTCATCGATTCCTGTAACAAACCAGATTGGATTCGTGCTTCCCATACCAGAAGCATTGGCATAGATTGCTCCCGCCTTTTTATCATATGATTTTATTATTTTCCCCTTAAAATTTAGTGAGTGGAGCTTATCCTCATCAAACTTAGCATATACCCCTACAAGCTTACTTTTTTTATTGGTTTTTTGAAGTAATTCACTTTCCTTAGACAAGTCATCCCATTTGCCCAATAAAATATAATACTTTGAAGGCTTTTCTAAAGCAGTTGGATCATAGGGGCTAATATCTACTTCCTTTACACCCCGACTTATGAGACTTTTCTTTAGCTTTTCTGCTCCATCCTTAAATTCCTCTGTATACATAATGACCGTGCCAGGGTTTTTACCCCAGAACCCATTTTTAAATGGCTGGGGATAAGAGCCTATAACCGCTGGGATAAACATAGTCATGCTCCAGTCATGGTAATCCCACCAAATTTCATCATCGGACTGAGGTCTATACTCCCCAATGCCTATGGGTGCCAATATTCCATTTACCCAGTAGAACCAATCCTGCTTTTTTCTCTCTGAGCCTGTAAAAAAAGTGAACTTGGATTGAAGTCCATTGATGGAGTTAACAAAGCCTCCACCATATGCGGTTTGGATATCTAGATTTCTAAACATTACCTCCATTCCCACCTCGTCCTTAACAAGTCCTACATTTTTTCCAAACATCTTTGTATGACCAAAATCACTGGTTACTATGAGATTTATATGATAGGGACTGCCAATATCTCCAGAAGCCTTGTAATCTCCTGAGTTCTCCTCCGCCGGAGTTCCTTCATTATATTTTACTTCCCCCTGTACAGGTCCTTTATATCCTGTGTATGCCCCGGTATCTATTACTACCTCAGCACTTTCCTTTGATTCCTTATCCTTCTGATTTCCCCTACTTTCTTCTTTGCTTATATTTGTAACTACTTTTTCCCCGTTATCATTACATCCAAATAATGAAAGAATCATTACCATTAAGAGTAATAGGGCTACTGTTCTTTTATTTATATATATTGTATTCACATCTAATCCGCCCTTCATAATAGAAATTACTATAAAACAAAAACTAGAGACACAATCTATTTTATATAAATAGACAATGCCTCTAGTTTTCTAGTCAGCATATAAATATTCTTTTTACACATAAGATTATACATTTTTCTTCTTGAAAATAATGTCGAATCGTGTCGCAATGTTCTAAAAATTTCTATATACATCTCAAATAACTTCATTTAATATCCCTGGCCGACATTATCATTTTAAGAAAGGATATGGGTAAAGCCCTTGTGGCTATCACAACTAAAAAATATACTATGAATCCAGATACTAAACATATTGGCTTAATAATAGGGCCTGTAAAGCCATATGAATTTAAAATACTATGCAATAGGAATATGAAGGATGTCATTATGATCGATGAAATGAAGGGCTTTATTATGATATCGATAAAATTTATTCTTATACTGATCTTTTTATTTAATATGTAAAGATCAGATAAGCATATGATAAAAATAGATCCTATAAATCCAATAAAGTACCCATTTATTGAAATCCATTCCACTCCTACGAGGAAATATATGCATAATGCAAGAAAACCCATTCCAATAAATCTATTTATGCTGGCATTTATCTGTTTGCCAATACCATTAAGTATACCGGATAAAGTATGCTGTAGGGACATAAACACAGTATTCATTCCCATAACGAAAATAAATTTTCCGGCTTGTATGTCGTTATAAAGATATAATGCCAAGGTCTCAGGAAAGAAAGCATATATAGCCGTAAGGGGCATGGCTACTAAAAAGGTGATTTTAATGGCATAGGATATAACCCTTTTAGCTTTAGCATATTCCTTCAATCTAAGATGACTAGATAGGCTTGGAATTATATTGACGACCAATGCAGATGTAACTATAAAGGGTAGGGAAACCAGGGGCATAGTCATTCCCATTATTCTTCCAAATATAGCTATTGCTTCACCATTTGCACAGCCCGATTCCATTAGTTTTTGAGGCAGAAGTAATGCATTTATAAATTGAAAGGATACATTAAATATCCCCGATAAAGTCATTGGAATAGCTATGATACTTAGCCTTTTTATAATAGATACTGTACTAATTCTATTTTGAATAGTGTTTATTGTTAGGCTATTTAGCTTTATATAGTTACATATAAGCCACAGAAGGCTAAAGAATTCTCCTAGGCTAATTCCTATGATTGCCATAAGCGCTCCATTATGGGAAGAACTGGGCTTGAAATAATGAATAAGTATCATAACTAAAATAAATCTAGTCGTATGCTCTATGATCTCTGATATGCTAGAAATGATCATTTTTTTCTTACCATAAAAATATCCTCTAATAAGAGATGTGATAGAAATGATTAGTATGGCAGGAACAAGTGAATAGATAATAATAATATTACTTGTAGATTTAAATATTTTTTGGCTAAAATATGGAGAAAATATGGGAATTAAAGAGATAAGTAATACCGTGATAAAACAAGTTATAGATAAAGCTACCTTAAAAACCTTCCTTGTCCCATAGATATTATTCATAGAATCATACTCAGAAGCTAGCTTTGAAACCGCCGTTGGTATACCTCCAGTGGTTATGATAAGAAAAATCATTAAAAGGGGCATCAGCATATGAAATATTCCTATACCTTCCGCCCCTATTAATTTACATAATACAATATCATAACTAAAACTTATCAATCTAACAATCAAATTGCTAAATATCAAAATAAAAGTTCCATATACAAAGCTAGATTTCTTCAAGTCATCACCTCTACATAATCGAATATGTCTATTCATATAATTATGTTAGATGCTGTAAAATTATCATATGTTTATTTATATTGGCAAACTAAATCCATTTCCCATAACCTCTCTAACAGTTGAAGCCATCACAAAGGCTTCTTTATCCTTTTCCTTGATAAATTTTTTAAGTCTTATAAATTCCTTCTTATTCATTACCGTAGTAATTACTGTTTTACTATTATTTGTATATGCTCCTTCAGCATGATATATTGTTGCACCCCGATTGATATCCTTATTAATAAATTCCTTTATTTCATCAGGATATACACTAATTATGGAAATACTAATCTTTAGGTCTAACCCTTCAATAACATTGTCAATAACAAAAGCATTCATCATAACACCCAATAAAGCATATAATCCCAGCTCTAAACCAAAGGTCAATCCAGCTAAAAGTGTGATTACAAAATCCGAAAGCAATAAAGCCTTGCCAATCTCTATGTGGAAAAATTTATTTAATATCTTAGCAACTATATCAGTTCCTCCAGTGGAAGCATTCTGATAAAAGATTATTGCCATACCAATTCCTTGAATGAGAATTCCAAAGAATAGATTTAAAATCATGTCATTTACTATAGGATTATATATGGGTAAAAATTCATCTACTATCCACACTACTCCTGTAAGCGCAAAGCTAGCATATATTGTCTTAGCTCCAAATTGTCTTCCTATCAATATAAAGGCAACAATAAATAGTATCAAATTCATTATAAACATCATATGTCCTATAGATAACCAAGGAAAAATATTGTTGATAACCATGGCGAACCCAGTTACTCCACCCACAGCTAAATCAGCTGGTACTAGAAAAAAACATAATCCTAAAGCTACTATAATTACTCCTATAGTTATGATTACATAATCCTTTATTATTGTTTTCATTTCAAACACCCCCACTGGAATCTAGATTATCCATATAAAATTGAAAACCATACTAAATATTTCTAATTTTTCTATGAATAATCTAGGTTTCACTATATTTATTATAAAGATTTCATGGTCCCTTTTTTTGTAAATCTATCATGCCAAGATAATGCTTCATTTAATATATGGGGTGTATGCTTATGTCTTCCTTCTTTAGCACGGTTAAAATAATCCAAAAGCATGGGTCTAAAATCGGGATGCGCACAATTATTTATTATAGCCATGGCCCTTTCCTTTGGACTCAATCCCCTGAGATCTGCAACTCCCTGATCCGTAATCACAACCATAACATCATGCTCCGTATGGTCATGGTGAGATACCATTGGTACAATCGAAGATATATCTCCATTTTTAGCCCTAGAGGAAGTGGTGAAAATTGAAATATAAGCATTTCTGGTAAAATCTCCAGAACCGCCTATACCATTCATCATCCTAGACCCCATTATATTAGTTGAATTTACATTACCATAAATATCTACTTCTATAGCCGTGTTTATGGCTATGATTCCAAGCCTTCTGATTATTTCTGGATGATTGCTTATTTCTTGAGGTCTTAAAATAATTTTATCCCTGTAATCCTCTATATTTTCCTTGAATTTTTCTAATCCCTCCGCCGACGGAGTTATAGAGGTTCCAGATGCAAATAGAACCTTACCTGTATCCAGAAGTTCAAGCATGGAATCCTGTATAACCTCGGTATAACAAACTAGATTCTCAAAATCAGACTTGCCTAGACCTGCTAATACAGCATTTGCTACGCTTCCTACTCCCGATTGTATAGGCAGAAGTTCATTAGTTAATCTCCCAGAATGAACTTCCTTTTCTAGAAAACCTATAAGATGGGCAGATATCCTTTGGGATATTTCATCAATCGGGGCTAGTGGACGGACATTATCCCGTATATCCGTTATCACTATTGCCTCTATCTTATCTATATCACAGGGAATATACTCAGTTCCTATTCTATCATTTGGCATGGTAATAGGTATTGGTCTTGTGTAAGGTGGATTCTTCGGAGTGTAGATATCAGCCATTCCTTCTAATTCTAGGGGCTGACTTGTATTAATCTCGACGATTACCTTATCCGCCATCTCAACATAGTTAGGAGAAGTTCCTATAGATGTGGATGGAATTATATTTCCCTCCTTAGTTATTGCAACTGCTTCTATGATAGCTATGTCAATCTTCCCCAAAAACCCTAGCTTTGTATAGTGTGGAACATGACTAAGATGCATATCTAAAAACTCACATTTGCTATTATTTATACTGTCCCTAAGGCTTTCATTTGTTTGATAGGGCAACCTTTTTTTTAACATATCCCCTCTAGCTAAGGCCCCATCCAATTCATCACCCACTGAAGCTCCTGTATAAAGATTTATTTTGATTTTTTTGTTTGTTTCTTTTGATAGCTCTGCCAAGGCAAGGGGTACTGCCTTTGGATAACCAGAAGGTGTAAATCCACTTGTTCCCACATTCATACCATCCTTGATTAGCATTGCAGCTTCTTTAGCAGTACAAATCTTATCTACAAGCTTATTATTCCTAATTCTATTTGAAATCATGGTAGTATCCTCCTTAAATTATATTGCTTTTATATAGGTAATCTATATAAAAGTATACCGAAAATAATTTTCCCTAATAATGCAAAGGGATAGGTGGCTCCATAGCCTGCGACTACATCATCACTATCAACTGAATTAATCGCTGCTCCCAGCCCTGGAGTACTAGTCATTCCCCCACAAAGTGCCCCTAATAACATAATTCCATTTATTTTAAATACATTTCTTCCTATTATAAAGCCCATAAGTATAGACAAGGCAGAACAAGCAGTGGCTAACAATACTAATTGTCCTCCTTCTCCTGCAATTGTTGTTATAGTTGAGTATCCATATCTCAGCCCAACTATTGCTAGGAATATTGAAAGTGAAAGTTCTCTTATTATGCCTAATATTTTAGGATTCATTTTAAAGTTCATAAATCCAATTTTTCCTATGTGGCCTAATATTAAACCAGCTATTAAAACTCCACCGGCAGATCCGAAACTTACATATTTAATAGCCTCACCCATATAAATTTTTATTTGACCAAGGAAAAAACCAACTATACATACAAATAAGAATGAAAGAACATCAAAATCAATAGCATCTAAATTAATCTTTTCTTCTTCATCCCTCATTTCATGCTTAAATAATTGTTTTTCTTTTTCAATATCAATCTTAAATATAATGGGGAGAATCTGCATAGATAAGGTTATTATTGTAACTCCTGGAATATAACCTACAGCATATCCAAAACCAATCATAGCTTCAGCTTCTTTTCCTAAACTTGATACCGATTCTAAAACTGCCGCTAAACCTGGAGAACATGTTAATGCCCCTACATAGGTTCCCGATATAGCGTATATATTTGATCCTTTATTAAAGTAAGCCATTATAAAGCATATTAGGGCACCGGTAGATGTGATACTTAAACCCAATAGAACAAATTTGAATCCATATTTTTTTATAACTTTTCCGATATCCTTTGAGGCCAATAGTCCTACCGATGCAATAAAGCAAATTAAAGTAAAAAGAAATAGCTCCTTTGGCACCATGCCATTTTCAAATATATTTTTGACATAGGCTGGGATATCTTCTAATTTTTCATAGGGTAAAGCATAGGTTTTATACACATACCACCCAATAACTAATCCAGTAAACAAACCTCCTGAATTTCCTAATTTAACCCTTTTAATTTCTATCTTCCCTATCATTAAGCCCGATATAACCGATAAAAATATAAGTACAAATGGGTCAGTAATAAATTTGACGTAATCAAAGTTCATTTCTACGAGTCCTCCCTTAATCGACAAACTAAAAAACATCCTTTTTAGATCAAAAGGATGTTAGTTATAAATAAGCATCAAAATAGACATAAATAGAGTGTCAAATGACTTACTCATAACACCTCCTCATCCTCGTGAGTAACTACGGTATTGTTCCCTATGGCAGGTCTCCTGACTCAGAATCTTCATAAACCCATACCTTCCCATTTCTTTTATCGAAAAACAGTGGTTTCATATAGATTTACTCCTCATTACAGTGGCGGGACCGTGTTGGACTTTAACCAAGCTTCCCTTTTAAATCTCTGATTATAGATATCCCAGTCAAAACTTCAATTTATGCTTATCAAAACTCCCCAGAAACATGGGATATTTCCATATGCATAAATTAAGATTCACCCTAACCTCTATATACTTAATCAGAAATACCATAAAGCTCCGTATTTAATTTATACACCTTGATTTTAAATTAGTTATAAACATATGTCAATATGGTATTTAAAGATATACTATTATAATGATATACACTTCATATAGGGCTTTCATAGTATAACTTAACTTGTACATGGACAAATATGAGATGGTTCTGGGTATTTTGATATGTATAAATCAAGATTCGCCCTAAACTCTCTATACATAATTCACAGGATGATATTTTAATATTTCCTTTGAAAGCAATGTATAATATACCTTTATAGGATCACCCTCACCAAATAAAAGCTCATCATTACTTGAAATCTTTATCTCTCTTTTTTTATTATAATCGGTTATTATGTAAACATAATAATATGATCCTCCACTTCTTCCCCTACTTTTTCTATAACAACCTGTACATTCTCCTTCTATAGAACCAACTAAGGCAAATGCAATATCAAATAAATATAATATTGGCTTTGCCAATATTAGAATCATTATTGGATGAAATCCCTTAGTATATGCGACTACTAATATTAAAGCTATTAGATATACTCCAAAGGTTCCTTTATTGGATAGGTCTATTATATCCTTCCTAGTAAAATCTTTTTCTACATTTGAAAAATCAAGCTTATATCTCCATAAAAAGGTATTCTTATTCTCATATTCTTTATAGGTACCACATGCCTTTTGCCACTCTACTCTTCTATCGGATTCTAATGATTTATTACTTATCCATAATAAGGTCATTGGAATGGAAAAGATTAATGCATAAAATGCAAAATGTGCAGCTAAAGGATTATCCCTTAGTTTACTAATGATCAGATAATAGGCTAATAAAATAACATTTATCATAATCATGTATAGACTACTAGCCACCTTGTTTGAAAAACTTTCTGAATTGTATCCCTTGATTTTAGAAATAGAAACTATGATGATAAATACCCAAAATATTTTAAGGAATCCAAATAACTCAATTAAATAACTTGCAATTCCATTATCAAATACACTTAAATCAAAAATAGCCAACCCACTTATCAGCACATTTCCTATAACCAATACTATACAAAAATATAAGAAACCCTGTAGTTCTCTTCTATCACTTTTTATCCCCATATGTCTTCCTCCTAGTAGCACTCATTATTTTCCTAAATTATTGTATCATACTATTCTTAAAATATTCTTACATAGTCTTAGAATTTTCCTCTAAAAAAAGATATCTTTTAGCAGTAAGCTAATAGATATCTTTTTTTAGAGTTTTATATATAGGGGTTGTGTGAGAAAATTGTCCTTTTAGACGGCCCCTTTTGTAGTCCTTCTATTTGTAAAACACATGGTTTCCGATTCTCTTTACATAGGTTTTATTCTCTACAATCCATTTACCTGCTGACTTATTGGGATTAAAGAAATAAGTACAGCTTCCCACTGGCTTTGCACCATTTAAGGCATGTTTAGCTGCCTCAATGCTTTCTTGAGAGGGGGTATTATATATAGTCCCTTCTGCAACGGGACTAAACTGAGGAATCCCTCTAAAATATTCAAATATTACACTCTTCACAGTATTTGGGAATTCCCTGGAATATACTCTGTTTAAAACAACGTTTCCTACTGCCATCTTACCTTCATAGGACTCAGCCCCGGATTCAGCATGTATTATCCTAGATAACCAATATAGATCTGTTGAATAGGTACTAGTACTTGCACCCCTACTAGCAGCTAAGGATGCAGGTGCAGAATATAGGTAAGACTGTGTTTGTTTACCTGCTATCCCATCAACAGTTATTCCGCATGCTTTTTGAAATTTAATTACTGCTCCTTGGGTCTTTGGGCCATAGATACCATCCACAGGCCCTGGCGAAAAACCTTTAGTATTAAGAGTATATTGTAATTTGGATACTTCGTTACCTCTACTACCAAATCTTAATGTTAGATAAAAGTTTCCATTACTTTCAACAGAGTAGGCACTAGTGACATTAAGTGAGATTAGTAATAATAAAAGGATTATAGATATGGTCTTCTTCGAGTATGTTTGCATACACTATATACACTCCTTCCTAATTATTAGCTTCCGAAGTTAGCTGACGGGTTCGGGATAGAAGGTTCCCTACCATATTATTCATGGATTAACCCCATTTTTGGTTCCTCCGTACCTGAAATTATCAGGATTCAGCAAGTGTATAAATTAAAGTTTTGACTGGACTCTATATAGGGATTTTAGTATAGACTTTAACTTATACTATGAAAGCCCTATACATAAGCTATATTATATAAAATTTCCGATGTTATGTCAACCATTTTCGATAAAATTCCATTAATTACAATATACTACATAATTCAAGACTATTTGACTAAATCCCTATTTTTTATACAAAAACCACCTTTATTAAGTTGTCTTAGATACAATTTGTGGTAAAATAGTATGGTAGATCATTCACAGGAGGTCTGAAACTAACAAACCCCCTGTGAACATTTTTTATTAACTGGAGGTGCAATTTGGACAACTCAAGAAACAAAAGCTTAAAGATTGGAATAATAACTTTACTCCTAATCCTACTATGTCATTCTATTCTTGGCAGTATATCCGTGAAAAGCTTCATTAACTTAAAAGCATTGGAGCTAATCGTTTCAGGAGTTATTCTATCAATTATAATAAGCTACTCCTTTGAAACAATAATGTTTACAGTTAAAACCATAAAAAAAAGCTTTAATGTAAAAATTGATTATGCAATGGATATATTTACTTTATACGACTTTGCCATAAAAATTAAAAAAGATGGTGCATTAAAGATAGAGTCAGAAATATTACAAGAAGAGAATCAGTTTATTAAAAATGCCATGAGTCTTGTATGCGATTATCAAAAACCTGATAGTATCAGGGACATACTTGAGAAAGATATAGAATCAAGACGCAGGAAGCTCCTTAGAGCCTATAATGTTCTTAAAATGATATCCCAAGTAGCTCCTTCCTTTGGTCTTATTGGTACCCTAATAGGAATGATAGGCCTACTATCTCATATGAATAATCCAAAATTGATTATGACAAATATGTCATCTGCTTTGGTAAGTACACTTTATGGCGCTCTTATTGCCAACTTTATTGCAGTTCCCTTAATGGGTAGAGTAAAGGATTTGATCGATAAGAAGACACTGGAGTATAAAATAATTTGCGAAGGTACTATCTTAATTGCTAAAAATGATTCTGTACGTAATGTTTTTGACAAAATGAATGTCATGCTTCCAGATAATTTAAGACTTCAATATCCTAAAAACTTTGGAGAAAGGAATTACTCAGAAAATGAAATCCTATCATGATGATAATATAGAATATGAGAGTGATATTTCCAGTCATTGGATGATAACCTATAGTGATATGGTCACAATTATACTTTGTTTCTTTATCATCTTCTTCACCTTCTCCTCTGAGGAACTAAGTTCACTTTATACGGTAAAAGATTCTTTGCTAAATAAAGTGAACATGCTAAGTAGTGAAAATACTAAGCTTAAGGAAGAAAAAAAGTCCTTATCAGAGAAACTCTTCAATATGAAAAATGTAGAAACTGATTTAGATAGTTCAAATGAAGAATTTATTTCTTTCTTAAGGAATAATGATCTTTTAGAGGATATATCCATAAGCGAAAAAGAGAATGAATTGATTATTAGATTTAAAGATAGTGTTTTATTTGACAGCGGAAGTGCTGAGATAACTGAAAATGGATATATGGTTTTAGATAAAATTGCTAATAAGCTTAAAATGATTGATAATGACTTTGTCGTAGAGGGTTTTACCGATAATGTTCCAATAAATACGGAAAAATATCCCTCCAACTGGGAGCTATCCTCGGCCAGGGCAATAAGCGTAGTGAAGTTTTTTATATATAAAAAGCACATCGATGAAAATAGGATTTTCTTTAGCGGTTGGGGAGAAAGAAAACCTCTGGCTTCCAACGATACTGAAAAAAATCGAGCTAAAAATAGAAGAATAGAAATCAGAATAATTAATTAGCACTAAAAAATCCCATTTTTTTCCATATAAAAAGTGGGATTTTTTTAATTTCTTGATGCAAATACTATACATGTACGCTTGTAAGCTTAACCTACTCAAGTAGCCACTGAGAATCCTTTTACGCTCCTCCTACAAATCTGTTTATCATCTGAATAAAGAAAGGACAAAACAGCTTTGTAAAGGGAGCTAAAAGGAAACCTCAGAGCCTACTTTCGTTGCTTAACTTTTATTAGCGTACATCTATAATGTACGAGGAGGTGTAAATATGCAATTCTATGATGTTATAGAAAGTAGACTTAGTGTAAAGAAATTTGAAAGCACACCTGTGGATAAGGATAGTATTGCTAGAGCCATTAATTCGGCTATGATGTCTCCATCTTGGAAAAACAATACATCCTATAAGTTTATATTAGTTGATGATCCAAGGGAGAAGGAAATGCTGGCCCAATCCATAATAAACGATACAGATAAATCTGCCATATCAGTTAAGCAAGCTCCGATAGTTGCAGTTGTTGTGGCTGATCCTTCTAAGTCCGGTGTTGTTGGGGATAAAGAATACTATTTAGTAGACAGTGCTATAGCTATGGAGCATTTTATACTTGCTGCGACAAATGAAGGTTATGGTACATGCTGGATTGGTGCATTTGACGAAAATAAAATTCGTCAAACCCTGTCTATACCAGATGATTACAAGATAGTTGCAATGACTCCAATAGGAAAAACTGCTGAGAATCCACAGCATCACTCTAAAAAGGATGTAAGGGATCATGTATTCCTAAATAAATGGGGAGAAGCATTTACTGAAAACTACTCTTAATCAGTTGTTTTTAAAAAACTAAATCAGTTCATAAATATCACCTCAATAAATAGAATTCACAGGGAAACTTATTGTTGAATATCATAAGATTATAAATATTTATTGAGGTGATATTGTGAGTTATAAATATAAAAATTTAGTTTTTGAAGGAGGCGGAGTCTTAGGAATAGCATATTTAGGAGTATTGGATTTTCTATATAATAATGGTATATTGCAAAACTTCAAAAGAACAGCAGGAGCATCGGCAGGGGCAATAACTGCATGCTTAACTAGCTTTGCTTTACCCTTTAATGAAGTAAAGCAAATGGCCGACAGCTTAGATTATAAACAAATCCCACAGAAAAACAGTCAAGACGATCTGAAGGGAATCCCTTCTGCCGTAAAAAGAGAAATCGAAAAAATATTTGGAGACATTGATTGCATATATAGATTAATAAAAAACTATGGTTGGTATTCCAGTGAATATTTCTATGAGTGGATACAGGAACAGATAGCATCTCAATTTGATAGTTCTAAAAAACTTCCTCCCTATACCTTTGCAGATTTCAAAGATTCTAGTATTCATAAAAAACGAAACCCTTTTTTAGATTTATATATTATTGGTACCGATATATCCACTAATTCTTCAAGGGTTTTTTGCTATGAAACAACCCCTAATATGGAAGTAGCTAAGGCGGTTAGAATCTCCATGTCCATCCCCCTATATTTTGAATCTATAGAGGTTAATATAGGTAACGCAAACGAATCCCCACTTCCCCATATTTTTTCGGACGGTGGAGTCATGAGAAACTATCCTATAAATTTATTTGATTCAATTTTTTTCAAAGATATGATCGTTGAAGGTGCCAATGCACAAACCCTAGGAGCAAGATTTATAAGTAAACCAAACTATGATGAAATCAATAATCTAATAGAATATATAGGAAATCTATTTAAATCCTTTATGAAGGTTCAGCAAGACATGTATAATCGTAGTATTAAGGACAAATTAAGATCTATTGAAATAGACACTAAAAATATATCCTTTATAGATTTTGATATAAGTCCAGATGATGAAAAATATAATTTCCTATATAACCAAGGCTATAGAGCAGCTAAAAAATATTTTCAAAATAGAATGTATTTAACTAGGACTTACTAAATATACATTGCGATTTCTAACTGTATCCATTTATATCAATAGAGCAAATTGCATAATTACCTTCTAGAAAAACTATCTACCATATGTAGTCTAAAATTCTTCAAAGCCATACCATCAAATATGCTTATATCTTAAGCAATTAAATCAAGGATGATATTCGCATATTAGGTTTAGCCAAGTAAGAGTTATGCAATTTCCTCA